>NZ_JBDNGN010000151.1:0-83499 GCF_041689225.1 Hyphomonas sp.
GCTTTGCGATTCCGGCTGAACTGGCCAACGAAGTAACGCAGGCGATCATCAAGGACGGTCGCGTGTCACGTGGCTGGCTGGGCGTTGCGATCCAGGACCTGACCGCAGACATGGCCGAGGCTCAGGGCCTGAAGGACAATGAAGGCGCGATCATCGCCGATGTCACCAATGGCAGCCCGGCCGAAAAGGGCGGACTTGAGCGTGGCGATATCATCCTCTCGGTGAACAGCCAGAAAGTCGCGGATGCAACGACGACGACCCGCCTCGTCGGCAAGCTGATCGCGAACACATCGAACAAGTTCGAAGTGCTGCGCGGCGGCAAGCGCCAGACGGTCAGCGTGACCGTGGGCGAACGCCCGGACGACCTGACGGCAAACATCCGGCCGGCATCCGACTCGAACGCGCCGAAAGCCGAAGAAAAGGGCACTGTCCTCGACGACTATGGTGTGACCTTCAAGCCGATGGACGACGAAACCCGCACCAAGCTTGGCCTGAAACCCGGTGAGCCCGGCCTGATGATCGTCGACGTTGCCCGCAAAGGTGTGTTCGAGGATGCGGGCCTGCAGGTCGGCATGGTGATCCTGGAAGCCAATAGCCAGCCAGCCGTCTCGGTTGACGCTTTCCAGAAAGCCGTGGCCGACGCCAGGAAGACCGGCCGCAGCAAAGTGCTCGTCGCCGTGCGGATTGGTCAGATTACCAATTACCGCACCCTCGACCTTTCGACAAAAGGATAGGATAGAATGATGCCTGATACCTTGGTGGAAGATACAGTAGTGGGAGACACTATGCGCGTTCTCGTGATCGAAGATGATGCCGAAATGGCAAGTTTCATCGAGAAAGTTCTCGTTGAGGCAGGCCACAGCGTTGACAAAGCGATTGATGGCGAACGCGGATTGGAACTGGCCCGCTCGGCTGATTTCGATGCGCTCGTGGTCGACCGCATGCTGCCTGCCAAGGACGGCCTGACCTTGCTCAAGGAATACCGGGAAGCGGGCGGCAAGACGCCTGCGCTCTTCCTTTCGGCGCTGGGCGATGTTCAGAACCGGGTCCAGGGCCTGAAGGCAGGGGCAGACGACTACCTGTCCAAGCCCTTCGCACCCTCGGAGCTGGCAGCGCGCGTCGAAGCCCTTGGCCGCCGCCAGGTTGGCGAGCCGCAGGTCACATCACTCAAGGCAGGCGACCTCGAGATGAACCTGCTGACCCGCAAGGTGACGCGGGCCGGCAAGAAGATCGACCTTCAGCCGCGCGAATTCCGCCTGCTGGAATACCTCATGCGCCATGCCGGACAGGTCGTGACCCGCACCATGCTGCTCGAAAAAGTCTGGGACTATAATTTCGACCCCCAGACCAATGTCATCGATGTGCATATCTCGCGCCTGCGGGCAAAGATCGACAAGGAGTTCGAAGAACCCTTGCTGCATACGGTGCGCGGTGCCGGGTATCGTCTGCAGGGCTAGACGGCCCGCGTGCGGACTGGCACGAGGCGAGTCATGAAACTCGGCCTGCCGACCTTCCTGAGAACGACGACGTTCAAACTGGCGCTGCTCTACAGCGCCATGTTTGCGACGTTTTCGGCGGCTTTGCTGGTCTATCTCTACTATTCGACCGTCTATTATATCCGCAACGAATCCGACCGACGGCTCGACCTTGAGTTCGAGCAACTTGGCAACGCCTATTATACGGGCGGTATGGAGCGGCTGAGCCAGTCGGTGCTGGAGCGCATGACGCGCACCGGTTCGACCTATTTCTACTATCTCGAGGATTCCTCGGGCCGGAAAATTGCCGGTCACTTCCAGCGGATGCCGGTGGCACCGCCGGAAGTTGATTCGAAGACGGTCTATTTCGACTTTGACCAGCCCGAACCCGACGGATCGATGATCGTGCGGTCTGCGGCGGGCAAGTTCGTGCGCCTGAGAGACAATGGCGGGGCGCTGCTCGTGGCCTTCGATACGGCGCAGCAGACGGCGATCGTGGTGCGCATCCAGCGCGCCATCTTCATTGCGGCGCCGATCGGGCTGATCCTGTCGCTGTTGGGCGGCGTCCTGATCTCCCGGGGTGCGGCGAGTCGCGCGGACGAACTAGCGCGGACGGCCGAAGCTGTGATGGGCGGCGAGCTCGGACGGCGCGTGCCCGTGCGCGGGTCTGGCGATGAGTTCGACCGGCTGGGCCAGCGTATCAATGCCATGCTCGACCAGATCGAGAAGCTGGTCGATGCGACGCGGCATACCGGCAATGCCATCGCGCATGACCTTCGCTCTCCCCTGTCTCGCCTGCGTAACCGGCTCGAGATCGCGCTATCCCAACCTCTGTCGCAGGAAGCTGCCAGCGCAACGTTGAGCGAAACAGTCGAAGAGGTCGACCGCGTGCTGGCGACTTTCAACGCGATCCTGCGCCTTGCGCGGCTGGAAGCCGGCGCCGAGGGCGAGCGAGTGCGTATGGATGTCAGCGAACTGGCCGAGGAACTCGCCGAACTGTTCGACCCGGCCTGCGAAGAGGCGGAGCTGACGTTCAAAAGCCAGATCGCCCGGCACCTGATGATTCTCGGCGACCGCGACCTGATCGGACAGGCCCTGTCGAACATGCTCGACAATGCGGTGAAATACACGCCAGCGCGCGGGGCGATTTCCTTCACGGCCGCGCGCGGGCCGGACGGGACGATTGACCTGACAGTGGTCGATTCCGGACCCGGTGTGCCGCCGGATGCGCGCAAGACGGTCGTGCAGCGGTTCCAGCGGCTGGATTCGGCGCGCACGCAACCCGGATCGGGCCTTGGCCTGTCGCTCGTGGACTCGGTCGCAGACATGCATGGCGGCGAACTGATCCTTCAGGATGCAGGTGGGCCGCCAGGCCAGCCCGGCCTGAAGGCGATCCTGCGTCTCCCGCGGGCTTGACGGACCATGCTCGAGATACGTCCCCTTGCCTCGACGCCTGACGCAGCCCTCGCTGTGGCGATCAATCACGCGCCCTACCTGAGACGCCTGTCGGAGCGGACCGAAGCACGCTCGTTCGAGTCGGCGCTTGCGTCCGTGACGGACCTGCCGGGTGAGACGCCGATAGACGAGGCGATGACCGTGCTGCGCAAGGCAAAGGCCGCCGTTCACCTCGCGCTGGCCGCCGACGACCTGTCCGGCAAACGCAGCGTGATGCAAGTGACGACGGCGCTGACCGCGTTCGCGATGGCGTCGGTTCAGGCGGCGCTGCGTGTGTCGCTCGCAGGCCGGGGCTTTTCGGACAAGGGGTTGTTCATTGTTGCACTCGGCAAGATGGGCGCGTTCGAGCTGAACTATTCCAGCGATATCGACATTGTCGCCTTCTATGAACCAGACGGGTTTGAAGGCGGCGAGCGATCACCCGGCGAGATGGCGCAGCGGGTGTTGAAGGATGTTGTCCGGCTGCTCGATGAAGTCACGGCGGATGGGTATGTATTCCGAACGGACCTGCGCCTCAGGCCCGACCCGTCATCGACGCCGCTCGCCGTTTCAACCGCGATGGCGGAAATGTACTATGAGAGTGTCGGCCAGAACTGGGAGCGAATGGTCTGGATCAAGGCGCGCGCGGCGGCCGGCGACATGCAGGCTGCCGCGCGATTCATCGACCGGATGGGGTCCTATGTCTGGCGCCGCAATCTCGACTATTGGGCGATTGACGACATCCAGGCGATCAAGCGGATGATCAATACCAAGATCGGCGCGCATGGATTCGAAAACCCGGCCCCCGACATCAAGCTGGGCCCGGGTGGTATTCGCGAGATCGAGTTCTTCGTGCAGACCCAGCAGCTGATCATGGGCGGTCGCCATCCGGAACTGAGAGACAATACAACGCTCGGCGCGATGCTGGCCCTGCGCGATGCGGGCATTGTGGCGGACGGCACAGCGACGGACCTCACAAGGGCCTACAAATTGCTCCGCGACGTCGAGCATCGGATCCAGATGCGCCATGACGAACAGAGCCACACGATTCCGGCAGATGCCGAGGAGCGCGAAGGTGTCGCGGCGCTGTGCGGCTATGAATCCCTTGCTGACTTCGATCGCGACCTACTCGAAACGCGGCGAGTGGTGCAGGCGGCCTATGATGCGTTGTTCGCCCGGGACGAACAGCAGGACGAGCCAAGCCGTATCGGCAACCTCGTCTTCACGGGCGTGGATGACGACCCTGAAACAGTCCGCACTCTGCTGGGGCTAGGATTTGGTGACCCGAGTGCCGCTATTGCGACGATTCGAAACTGGCACCGTGGGAACGTGCCCGCGACCCGTACCGTGCGAGGACGGGAACTGTTGACGGCGATCCTGCCGCGTATGCTGGAAGCTATGGGCGCGACGGGCGAGCCGGATGAAGCGTTCCGGTGGTTCTCGCGCTTTTTCAGCGGGCTGTCGTCCGGCGTGCAGACATTATCCATGCTGCTGGCCAAACCGGCGCTGCTTGATGACCTGGTGGCGACACTGGCCCTGGCGCCGCGGCTCGCCGAAATCCTGTCGCGCCGTCCTGACCTCCTGGAAGCGCTGGTCAGCGGACAGGCACCCGAACCGCCGAAGATTACGGCCAGCACAAGTTTCGACGCCGCGCTGGACGAATGGCGCCGCTACCATCGCGAGCAGAGCTTCCTGATCGGACACAACCTGCTGCACGGCCTGATCAATGCCTCCGGTGCGGCAGCGCACTGGTCGCGACTGGCCGACGACACAATCCGTCAGATGGCTGAGGTTGCCGAGGCGGAGACGGTGCGGCGGTATGGCCGAGCGCCGGGCGTTTGGGGCGTCTTCGCAATGGGCAAGCTCGGCGGTTCGGAACTGACGGCCGGATCCGATCTGGATATCATCGTGGTCTATGAGGCGCCGTCACTGGATTCGCAGAGCTGGTTTACCCGGGTCACACAGCGCCTAATTACGGCGCTGACGGCGCCGACGGCGGAAGGCGCGTTGTATGAAGTAGACATGCGCCTGCGGCCTTCCGGGCGCGGCGGACCGGTGGCCGTCAGCCTGACAGCGTTCAAGAGCTACCAGAATGACGAAGCCTGGACCTGGGAACACATGGCGCTGACGCGCCTGCGGTTCGTTTCTGGAGATACTGGTCTCGGCGCCAAAGTGCTATCGAGCGCCAAGGCGGCCATTGCCGCTCGTGCGAGCAAGGATGCGGGCCAGATCGCGCAGGATGTCTCGCAGATGCGCCAGCGACTCTACCGCGAAAAGCCCGGCAAGGGCCTGTGGGACCTGAAAACTGAAAAAGGCGGGCTGATCGACATCGAATTCATCGTGCAGCAGGACATGCTGCTGATGGGCAAGCCGGACTGCATTTGGCCGAACGTGAGTGAGGCGCTGGACCGCATCGCAGCCAGTGGTTACCAGCCTGCAGCCCCCTATGCCGTGCTGCAGGAGTCCCTGGCTTACCTACAGGCGCTGCAGCAGGTTCAGCGTCTTGCAGTCGGCAGTGAAATAACCGCAGACGACATACCGGATGGTTTGAAGAACCGCTTGTGCCGCGCTGTCGGCGCCGAAGATTTCACCGCGCTGGAGCGCCATCTCGCTGCACTGAAAGCAAAGGTGCATGCCATTGCTGCGGAAAAACTGCAGCTGCCAGCGACGGATTGAGGACAATGCGCCGTTGAATGCGTGATGGGTTAATCACGATAACGGAGAATTTCCTCATGAAACGTACCACTCTTGCTACACTGGTCGCTGCTTCGGCGCTTGTCATTGCGGTGCCCTTTGCAGCGCAAGCTGAGCGCGGGCACGGCCGAGATGGCGGACCCGACAGCGAACATATGAAAGCGGTCGATACCAACGGTGATGGCGACATCTCGAAGGAAGAGGTGCAGGCGTTCCGCACCACGATGTTCAAGGCCGCTGACGCCAACCAGGACGGCGCCTTTACGCTGGATGAAATGACCTTGCATCAAGACGCGATGGAAGCGCAACGCAAGGCCGAGCATCAAGTCCGCATGTTCGAGAAGCTCGACACGGACGCCAATGGCACGGTGAGCGCGGCAGAGTTCGCCGCTCGCCCGATGCGCGGAATGGAACGCTTTGACACCGACGGTGACGGCACGGTCAGCGATGAAGAGCGTGAAGCCGCTCGCGCTGCGATGAAAGATCATCGCGGCAAGTGGGGCCGACATGGTGACAAGCGTGCATCAGACGCGCCAGACGGGGAATAGGACAGGCGGCCCGGAATGCCGGGCGGGCCAGATGCATGACATGCGAATTATTCCCCTCCCTTCGCACCGTCGACTGCGTTCGGCTCGCCCTGCGACCCGGTTCCTGCCCGCGGCTTGTGGTGAAGGCATTTCCCCTTCGACAGATCGCACGCTAGACACTACCACGTGGCATTCTCATCCGACCTTGATCAGATCACGCGCGCGGCAGCTGGGGAACGGCAGGCCGTGTCGGCGCTGGTCAATCGGTACAGCCCCGGTGTGCTGGCACTTGCAACCCGCATACTGGCGGACCGGGCAGAGGCCGAGGATGTGACACAGGAAACATTCATACGCGCTTGGAAGGCCTTGCCGACCTGGGAGCCACGGGCGAAATTCTCGACCTGGCTGCACCGCGTCGTGCTGAACCTTTGTTATGACCGGCTGCGCAAGCGCCGGGAATCGACCATGGCGGAGTTGCCGGAACAGGTCGACATGGCGCTGCGCCCGGACGATGCACTGGACCAGTCGGAACGTGTGGGCGCCGTCGAGGGCGCCATCGCTGCGCTTCCTGAGCGCCAGGCCGCTGCCTTGACGCTGTGCGCGCTTCAGGACCATTCTCAGGCCGATGCAGCGGAGATTATGGAGATCAGCGTGGAGGCGCTCGAAAGCCTTCTCGCACGCGCGCGGCGAACGCTGCGTACGGTATTGATGGAAAGGAGCGAGGCATGACGAACACAATGACCGATGCACGGCTGATTGCGCTGATCGAAGCCTGGGGCGCGGATGCGAACGCCTTTCCGGAAACCGAACGCGCTGCAGCCAAGTCCCTGTTGGCTGAAGCGCCGGATCGGTTTGCAGATGAACTTCAGGCTGCCAGAGACATGGACATGTTGCTGGGCGGCCTACCTGCCGTGACGCCGTCTCCGGCGCTCACAGCGGCCTTGATGGACACGGCGCCCAAAGCCCGTCCGCAACGGCGCAGCTGGCTTGCCGCCATTCCGCACTGGCCGACGGTCGGTGCCTTTGCATCGCTCGCCATCGGGCTTGCGATCGGATTGGGAACAGCCCAGTCGGGAACGACTGCTGCGACCGAAGATGCTGTCGACACGCTCGTCTATGCCGCGCTCGGATTTGACGTGATCAACTATTCTCAGGAGACCGCTCAATGAGTGATCCGACCCCAAAGCGCCGGATTCCGTTCTGGCTGACACTGTCAATCATGGCGAACCTGCTTCTGATGGGCCTTGTGATCGGCTGGATCCTGCGCTCGCCGCATCATCGTTTCGGGCCGGAAGGCATGTCATCGCAGCGGCCACCCATATTGGGCGAGGCCAGTCATGGGGATCGCATGATGGTGCGCCGTATCATGATGGAGGCCTTCCGGTCGGCTGAAACGGAAGTGGCAGACCGGCGAGCAGTCCGCGTGACACTGGGCGAGGCCCTGCAGATTGATCCCTATGATCCGGACGTCGTGCGGCGTGCCTTTGCCGCCCTGCGCCTGTCGGATCAGGCCGTACATTCGGCGATCCACGAGTCGCTGGTTGACCGGTTGGGTGAACTCAGCGTGGAACAGCGCAGGGCGCTGGCCGAGATGCTGTCGCGTGAGCCCGGCGACGGGCCCCGAGGCAAACGCCGCAAGTTCGGTGAGGATGATGGCCGTCCGGATGGTCCGCGCGACCGGGACTAGGACTGTCAGTTCAGTCCCTGGACTTGTGCGCCAGTGCGCCGGCATTGGCGTCCCAGTTCTGGCCATCGAAGGCATTGATCGCCACATCGAGGGATTGCCATTCATCGAGGCAGCGCCAGGTGACGGCGAACCCGTCCGGATTTGATCTCGGCACATAGAAGCTCTTGATCCCGCATGTGCGGCAGAACAGGTGGCGGGCCTGGCCGGAATTGAACGTGTATTCCGTCAGGTTGCCCTCGCCCTTCAATAGACGGAAGCGGCTGGCGGGCACGATGACATGCGTGTTGCCGCTCATGGCGCAGATCGAACAATTGCAGTCCTCGACGTCGAACGCGTCAGGCAGGTCGACTTCGAAGCGGACCGCGCCGCAATGGCAGCCGCCTGAATGGGGTGTGCGCGAGACGGGCGTCAACATTTATTCTGCATGACCTTGAACTTTTCTAAGTGGATATGCGTTCGCTTTCCGGTTCAGGCAACCCAGACAGGCGGTTTGCGATGGGCCCAGGGCGCGGATCGTTCCAGCTGTCCGGCCAGTGCGAAGAGCAGGCTTTCCGTTCCGTAGCGGCTGCCGAACATCATGCCGAGCGGGAGACCTGAGGGTGCGGTCGGGGTGGGGCCGGTCCAGTGCAGGGGGACTGACATGGCAGGGGCGCCCATCTGGTTGAACACGGCGCAGTGCGGCGCGAAGCTCTGCACGGCTTCACCCATCGTGTCGGGCTCGGTGAGGGCCATGACGCCCAGTTTTTCCGGCGCGCGCATCAGCGTGGGCGACAGGGTCATGTCGAAGCCGCCGGCATCGAGGAAGTGCTCATAGGCAATGGCGGCCGTCTGGAAAATATTGTTGGCATGGGCCAGCTCGACCATCGGAACAGTGCGGCCGAGATTGGCCATCTGGAACGTGACCGGCTCCAGTTCGTCCTCGCGGATGTCGCGCCCGAGCATCTTGGCGCGGTCGTCGATCATGGCGGCGATATTGGCGGAGATGGTGAACAGGGCCGCCTTGCCGAGCGCGGCGCCATCCATCTGGGGGCCGACTTCCACGATGGTATGGCCGAGGCGTTCGAGCAGTTCAGCGGTGAACTTGAGCCCAGCTTCGGCATCGGCATCCGGTTGGGTGCCATTGGGCGCGGTACGCCAGAGCGCGATCTTCAGGGGTTTCGGGTCATGGTCGAGTTCCGTGAGAAAGGGGCGGGATGGCGGCGGTGCGTGATAGCGGCTGCCGACTTCCGGGCCGTGAGAGACGTCGAGCAGGGCCGCGCTGTCGCGCACGCTGCGGCTGACAGCATGCACGGTGGAGAGGCCGTTCCAGCCTTCGGTCCGGCCGGGGCCCATCGGGGTGCGCCCGCGCGAAGGCTTGAGGCCGAACAGGCCGCAGCAGGCGGCAGGGATTCGGATCGAGCCGCCGCCATCGCTGGCCTGTGCGAGGGGGAGCACGCCGGATGCGACGGCCGCCGCTGCGCCGCCGGATGAGCCGCCGGACGTGCGGGTTGTGTCCCACGGGTTGCGCGTCTGGCCGTGCAGGGTGGACTCAGTTGTCAGGGTGAGGCCGAATTCCGGTGTCGTGGTGGCGCCGAAGAAGACGAGGCCCGCCTTGCGATAGCGTGCGGCGAGCGTGCTGTCTTCAGACGCAACGTGGCCTTTCCAGGCGACAGAGCCCTGCGTGATTGGCGCGCCCTTGATGTCGACGGCGAGATCCTTGGTGGCAAAGGGCACACCGGCAAAGGGGCCATCGCCGAGCGGCTGTTCGAGCTGTTCATGGGCAAGTTCGGGGAAAAGCGCGGAGAAACAGTTTATCTGTTCCTGTCCCCCTTCAGCGCGGCCGAGTGCGACGTCCAACAGTTCGGATGGCTTGACCTGTTTGGTGCGAACCAGATGGGCGAGGCCCAGCGCGTCATAGTCCTTGAATTCCTCGTCCATCAGATCATTCCCTCCGCTTTCGCGCAGTTTGGAACCTGTCGCCCCGAATGGGAAGGGCTTACGCGAGGGTGACAGCGGTGCCGGAGACGGCAACCATCATCATCGAGCCGGACTGGCCGATGACCTGATAGTCGAATTTCACACCCACGACGGCGTTGGCGCCGAGTTGTTCGGCGTTGCGGATCATTTCGTCGATGGCGCCGTCGCGCGTTTCGCGGATCGTCTTTTCGTAGGCGTTAGACCGGCCACCAAAAATATTGGTGAAGCTGGCGAGGATATCCTTGCCCAGATGCGCGCCGATGATGACCTCGCCGCACACGATGCCCTTATAGGCAGTAATGTCGCGGTTATTGATCGTGGGAGTGGTCGAGATGATCATTGGAGACTCCTATTCCGCTGCCACGTCTGCCCCGTCACCTTCCAGGACTTCCAGCATTTTGATGGCGCTGTCGGCGATGACGGTGCCCGGCGGGAAGATGGCGGTGGCGCCGGCGGCGTAGAGGGCGTCGAAATCCTGCTGCGGGATGACGCCGCCGACGATGATGCGGGTGTTCGCGGCGCCTTCATTGCCGAGGGCGCGCTTGAGTTCCGGCACGAGCGAGAGGTGACCGGCCGCAAGCGAGGAGGCGGCGACGATGTCGACCCCGGCCTTGCGGGCGTCAGCAGCGGCCTCTTCCGGTGTCTGGAAGAGCGGGCCGATCTCGACGTCCCAGCCGAGGTCCATCAGGGCCGAGGCGACGACCTTCTGGCCGCGGTCATGACCGTCCTGTCCCATCTTGGCGATGTAGATCTTGGGGCGGCGACCGTGCTTCTTTTCAAAAACGGCGGCGAGGGACTTGGCGTCCTCGGCGCGCGGATTGCCTTTGACGCCGCCGCCATAGACGCCCTTGATCGAGCGGATGACGGCGCTGTGGCGGCCCTGGCTGCGCTCGACGGCTTCGGAAATTTCGCCGACCGTGGCCTTTGCACGGGCCGCATCGACGGCGAGGGCGAGCAGGTTGCCTGTCGTGCCTGCAGCGGCCTCGGCGATGGCGTCGAGCTTGGCGGCGACTTCGGCTTCATTGCGGTCTGCTTTCAGGCGGGCCAGCTTGTCGAGCTGCATGCGGCGCACGGCGGCATTGTCGACTTTGAGGACGGGCACGTCCTCGTCTTCATCGAGATGGAATTTGTTGACGCCGACTACGGTCTGCGTGCCGCTGTCGATGCGGGCCTGCGTATTGGCGGCGGCTTCCTCGATGCGGAGCTTGGGCAGGCCTTGCTCGATGGCCTTGCGCATGCCGCCCATTTTCTCGACTTCCTCGATATGGGCGAGGGCTTTGGCGGCGAGGTCGTGCGTCAGGCGCTCGACATAGTAAGAGCCGCCCCACATGTCGATCGTCTGGCAGGCGCCAGCTTCCTGTTGCAGGAAGAGCTGGGTGTTGCGACTGATCCGGGCGGAGAAGTCCGTCGGCAAAGCGAGCGCTTCGTCAAAGCTGTTCGTGTGCAGGCTCTGCGTCTGTCCGCCCGTAGCCGCGATGGCTTCGAGGCAGGTGCGGATAACGTTATTGTAGACGTCCTGCGCGGTGAGAGACCAGCCGGAGGTCTGGCTGTGCGTCCGCAGGCTGAGGGACTTGACGTTCTTCGGCTTGAACTCTTTATCGACCAGTTTCGCCCAGATCAGGCGGGCGGCCCGCATCTTGGCGACTTCCATGAACGTGTTCATGCCGATGGCCCAGAAGAAGGAGAGGCGCGGTGCGAATTTGTCGACATCCAGCCCGGCAGCAACACCGGCACGGATGTATTCGATGCCGTCGGCCAGCGTGTAGGCAAGCTCGAGGTCTGCCGTCGCGCCGGCTTCCTGCATGTGGTAGCCGGAAATCGAGATGGAATTATATTTCGGCATGTTCTGCGACGTGTAGGCGAAGATATCCGAAATGATCCGCATGCTGGGCTTGGGCGGATAGATATAGGTGTTGCGAACCATGAACTCCTTGAGAATGTCGTTCTGGATCGTGCCGGCCAGTTTGTCAGGCGTGACGCCCTGTTCCTCGGCGGCGGCGATATAGAGCGCGAGAATTGGCAGGACCGCGCCATTCATGGTCATCGACACGGACATCTTGTCGAGCGGGATGCCCGAGAACAGCGTTCGCATGTCATAAATGGAGTCGATGGCAACGCCCGCCATGCCGACATCGCCGGAGACGCGGACATGATCGGAATCATAGCCGCGGTGGGTGGCGAGGTCGAAGGCGACCGAAAGGCCTTTCTGGCCTGCCGCGAGGTTGCGGCGGTAGAAGGCGTTGGAGTCTTCAGCCGTGGAGAAGCCGGCATACTGGCGTACGGTCCAGGGCTGGTTCGTGTACATGGTCGGGTAGGGGCCGCGGCCGAACGGCGCGAGGCCCGGATAGTCGTCGAGATAGTCGAGACCCTTGGTGTCTTCAGCCGTGAAGGCCGTTTTGACGGCGATGCCTTCGGGCGTGTGCCATGGCCCGCCCAGCGTGGGAGCTGCGGCTTTTGCGTGCGGGGCGCCGAGTTCGGCTTTGGTGAAGTCAGGAAAAGTGGTCATTGGGAAAGCCCCAGTTCTGCTTGGGCGAGCGTCAATGTGTGCAGCACATCGCAGCCCATGAAGATGTTTGAGTCGATGCCGGGCGCTTCGAACTTGCCCGCGAGCCATATATGGCGGGCGCCAGCGGCCTTGAGGGCTGCGGCAGCGGCTTCGGCCTCGGCAGGATAACGTGTGTCGCTGCCGCAAATGACGGCGATATGGCAACCGGACGCCTTGTAGGCGGCAGCGAGTTCAGCGGCGGATTTCGGCACGACGGGCGGTTCTTTCGCGGCGAGGCCGCCCGCAGCGAAAAGGTTGCGGGCGAAATCTGCGCGGGCCGAGTGTTCGGCGACCGGGCCAAGCGTGGCGAGGAAGATGGAAGGTGCTTTCTTCGCGGCGGCGGCTGTGTCGCGCAAGGCTTCGAAGGGTGCGGCAAGGTGGATGGGGAGGAGCGGCGTGCACGTCTCGGCCATGCGCGGCGCGGCGGGGGCCGGTTTCGGTTTCACCGGGTCGGCGACGGGCGCGGGGATCTCTTCAAGCAGGGGGAATTCACTGACGCCCGTGATCGGCACCTTGCGCTTGGCAATGTCCTTGGCGCGGGCGTCACGGACGGTCGCGACGCGCGACTGGAGTGCACCGGCGAGGAGCGAGTTGGCAAATCCGCCTTCCTTTTCGATCTGCTGGAATTCAGCCCACGCGGTGTTGGCGAGGTCTTCAGCGAAGCTCTCTGTGAACCAGGCGCCGCCAGCGGGATCTGCCACGCGGCCGAGATGGCTTTCTTCCATGGCGATGATCTGTGTGTTGCGGGCGATGCGGCGGCCGAGTTCTTCCGGGATGCCGAGGGCAGAATTGAACGGGCGGACAGTGACAATGTCGGCGCCGCCAATGGCGCCGGCGAACGCGGCGGTGGTGCAGCGGAGCATGTTGGTCCAGGCGTCATAGCGGGTCAGCATGCGGGCCGAGGTCGTGGCCTGGATACGCATCGGCACGGGGGCGACGTCCAGCAATTCAAGGCAGCGCGCCCAGAGGCGGCGGGCGGCGCGCAGCTTGGCGACGCCGAGGCCGTAATTGGCGTCAAGGGCGAGGGAGAAGGTGATGTGGGGGGCAATGGCGGCGAAGTCTGCGTCCGGGATGCGGCGCAATGTGTCGATGGCGCTGGCGATCAGGGCGCCAAGTTCCTGCGCGTCCGAGCCGCCGGCCTCATGCACCATGCGCGCGTCGATGCGGAGATGGCCGGTGCCGGGCAGGTGTGCCGAGAGGGTGGCAAGGGTGTGGGCGAGGCGCTCAAAGGTCTCTTCGAGGCTGGCATCGAGGCCCCCGGTGCGGGCGAGGGCGCCGAGCGGGTCAAGATTGACATCGAGTTTCAAGGCGGATGTGTCGTCCTGCGCCTGCGCCCATTCGATGAGCAGCTCGGCAGCGTCGCAGCCGGCATCGCGCGTATGATCGAGTGCGACCGGGGCGATGGCGGCGTTCACGCCCGCAAGCACGGTCGTGATGCTGGCCAAATCTGTCACCTGCACGCCGGTCTGACCTGTCGGGTCGAGCGTCAGTTCAACCGACGAGACGCCGCGTTCGAGGTCGCGCAGGATTTCAGCGTTCGTGGTGGCCGGATCCGGATGGGTGAAGGCCTGGCGGATATCCCAGGGCAGGTAGGCGTCCGGCGCGGCGGTGGGGCCGCGCAAGTAGGGCGCGACGCCGGGCGTGCCGAGCGGGTTGGTCGCCGAGGGGAAATCGCTTTCGCGATACAGTGGACGCACGTCCAGTCCGTCAGCCGTGTGGCGCGTGATCGAGTCCACGCCTTTGCCCTTAAGGGCCTTGTCGACGGCGGCCAGCCATTCGGCTTCGGTCGCGTCCGCGAACGCGTTGCTGAGGGGGAGGATATCGTCTGCCATGGTGTACGGTGCCTGTATTCACTAGTGTGCCTAGGTAATGGAGTTGACGCCAACGTAAGGTCAAGGGTTAGCGCAACGGCAGGGGTGCGGCCTGATGCCCGGCGCGGTGCTTGTGGAGCCGTCTGGAAGCGTATTTACTGCAGCCACAGGGATGAAATGGGCAGGTGTAGACGCGCCGCCAAGCAGGAGGGCACCTACAGATGAGACTGGACAAAGCGCGGATCGCACCGCTGACCGATGCAGAGATGGACGCCGAACAGAAGGAGACGCTGGAGAAAACGTTCCAGGGTCGGCCCGTCTACAATATTTTCCGCACGCTGGGCCGGGCGCCGAAAGCGTTCAAGTCGTTTATGCGCTGGGGCGGCTATATCCTGTCGGATTACAACAGCCTTGCCCCGCGCGAGCGCGAGATTGTCATCCTTCGCACGGGCTATAACTGGAAATCCGGCTATGAATGGGCGCAGCATGTGCGGATCGGCAAGGAATGCGGCCTGACCGACCTGGAGATCGATCACATCAAGGAGGGCCCGCTGGCACCGAGCTGGTCGCCGCTGGAAAGCGCGATGATCCGCGCCGTGGACGAGCTGACGACCGATGCCTTCATCACCGACCGGACATGGGGGGAGCTTGACGGCCTGACCGAGAAACAGCGCATGGACCTGGTGATGACCGTCGGCCAGTACACGCAGGTGTCGATGATGCTGAACTCGTTCGGCGTGCAGCTGGATGCAGACCTGGAATCGGACCCGGACCTCGAACGGTGAGCCTCGGCGACGTCAGCGGACGCCTTGCGGGCAAGGTAGCGATTGTCAACGGCGCCGGGCAGACGCCGGGCGAGACCATTGGCAACGGCAAGGCGATGGCGCTGCTGTTCGCGCGCGCAGGGGCAAGTGTCCTGTGTGTTGACCGGGACGGCGCGCGGGCCGCTGAAACGGTTGCCGGGATCGAAAGCCAGGGCGGCGTGGCCAAGGCCTGCGCGGCGGACATTTCCCATATGGGCGATGCGAGCCGGATCGTGCAGGACTGTATCGACGCGTTCGGTCGGGTCGATATTCTCGTCAACAATGTCGGTATCGGCGGAAATGGCGACGGTCCCGCACACAAGCTGACCGAGGACGCGTTTGACCGTATCCTGCGGGTGAACCTGAAGGGCGCGTGGCTGGTCACCAAGGCGGCGATGCCAGGCATGCTGGACCAACGCAGCGGCGCTATCGTCAACATCTCGTCGCTCGCCTCGATCGCAGGCGGCTTCCAGATGGCCTATGAAGTGTCTAAGGCGGCGATGAACCGGATGACGCGCAGCGTGGCCCTCAGCGGCGCGTCGCGCGGGGTGCGCTGCAATGCGGTCACGCCGGGCCTGATGGACACGCCGATGGCGATTGGCGGCATCGCGGCAGCGCGCGGGATTTCGATGGAAGAGCTGCGCGAGGAACGATCAAAGAATGTGCCGATGAAATTCATGGGCACCGGCTGGGACACCGCCCATGCGGCTCTGTTCCTGGCAAGCGACGAGGCGCGGTTCATCACGGGCGCTGTGCTGCCGGTGGATGGCGGCGGCAGCGCGCGGGTGGGGTGAGGCAATACGCCTGCGCCACACGCCCCCTTCTCCCCCGGGACAAGGCCGGGGATGAGGGGTCGCAGGGTTGCAAGTCACACTCCCGATAAAGACGAACTGGAAGAGGATCGGCGGACATCCGTCGGTGCGAGGGTCATGGTGGTCGATGATGTCGAGATGAACCGGGACCTGATCGAGGTGGGCCTGTCGGCTTCGGGCCATAATGTTGCGAGCTTTGCTTCGGCGCCGGAGGCCATCCAGGCGCTGATCGAAGGCGCGGTGTTTGATGTCATCCTGATGGATATCCAGATGCCGGACATGGACGGGCAGACAGCGACCCGGCGTATCCGCGAAATGACCGGCGTGGCAAGCCGCATTCCGATTGTGGCACTGACGGCCAATGGGCTAGACAGCCACGCCGCAGAATACGAGGCGGCCGGTATGGACGCGCATTTGCCGAAGCCGATTGACATGAAAGCGCTGAATGGGCTGATCGCGCGGCTGATGCGTCAAAATACCGAGAAAGAGTCCCGCTGCGCAGCCTAGGTCAAGCCGGCGCCGCCGTCTTGTCTGATCGCGCAGCGGCGTGTTGAATTTCGCGACTATCTCTCGGCCGTTTCAGGCAAGTTCAAAATGATCCTGCGGCTGACAAGTGACGAACAGGTGATCAGTTTGGTTGGCGCATTGGCTCACGCCATTTGGGGCACGACCGGAAAATCGCGTTGGTCGCAGCGGGCCGAAAGGTGGCTGGTCTCTTCATCTCTTGTCGGCGTCATTCCGGTCATTGCTTTGAACAAGTGCTGCGTCGCCTTTTGGCGAGTTGCCGACACGGTCAGCTTCAGTGCCGGTTGAGCGCTGCGTAACTTACTCCGTGGGCGCCCAGTTGCCGTGGAAGCCGGGCGGGATGCGGTGGGGGACGTGGACGAGGGCGACCGGCGGCGCGGTGAAGTTGGTCGCGTCGAGGATGGCGAGGTCGGTCGTGCCCGTGTTCCGGTCGATGACATAGCCCATCAGCCAGCCGTCGCCTTCAGGCGCATCGTCACTACGCGGAATGAAGACGAATTCGCCGGGTACGCGTCCGGGGCCGAAATCGTGGATCTCTCGGGTGCCGGCATCGAGGTCATGCTTGAACAGTTTCGTCTGGTCGAAGACTTCGAACCCGTGTTCTTCCGGCAGGGCCATGGTGAAGGCGTAGCGGTATTTCTTGCCGGTGAAGCGCTCGTCAGGACGTGGGAATTCCTGTGGCGCGGCGTCGAGCGTCGCGCGGGTGACTTTCCGGGCGACGGGGTCAATGGTCCAGCGCTCGAACGTGACTGTGTTGGAATCAGGCCCGTTCTTGCCGTCGGCGAACATGCGGTCGTGGACGCTGACATCCATGATCACTTCGCCTGCCGCGTTCTCATAGGCATTGCAGGGATGGAAGACATAGCAGGGCTCGATATCGCACCAGATGACGTCGTCATTGGTGCCTTGGCGCGGCATCAGGCCGATGCGGGCCTTGTGCGCCGGGTTCCAGCGATACGGAAAGGACTGGCCGGCGAGCAGCGTCTTCATCGAGAAGGTGACGGGCAGGTCCATGATGACGACATATTGCTTTGTGACGGCGCAATCGTGGATCGAAGGACCATGCTCGACCGAGATGGGCTCCTCGCGGATCACCTTGCCGCTGGCATCGACGACTGTGTGATGGATCGTCGACGGGTCCATCGCGAAATAGGTGATGGCGTGCATCTCGCCGGTCTCGGGATCGAGATGCGGGTGGGCGGAGAAGGAGCCTTTCAGCGTGCCGCCGAACGGGTCGTGCGCCAGCGTGTCGAGCTCGTCATTCAGGCGCACGGGGAAGGCGCCCGCCTCGACAAGGGCCCAGGTATTGCCGGCATGCCCGATGACGTTCGTGTTCGCATTATCCTGCGTGCCGCGGCGCGGGCCGGGGGCAGGAGTCTCATCAAGGGCGGCGGACACGGCATTGGAGCGGACCCAGCGGTTGCGGTACCAAAGCGCCTTGCCTTGCTTCAGGCGCACGCCGTGGATCATGCCGTCGCCACTGAACCAGTGATAGGTGGCCGGGTTGGGATTGGTGACGGGGTTCGGCCCAATGCGCAGGTAGCGCCCGTCGAGCGCGGCGGGGATTTCACCCGTCACTGCAAGGTCTTCCAGCGTCATCTCGGCGTCGACCGGGGTGTGGACGCCAGTGAGGAACGTGTTTTCCTTGTTGCCCAACCGGGGGCGGGAGCGATTGAACTCGACAACCTTCATGATGCCTTTGGTGACATTCTTCTTGATCAGGGCTTCGACGGGACTGGCCATGGGAAAACTCCGGGGTTGAAACTCGAGACAATAATGTTTACAGCACTAACATGAACGCGAATGATAACACTGTCAACATAAGATCGCCCAGAGGCGGATACCATCATGGCGACCTGCGGGTCGCCCTGATCGCAACCGGGCTGAAGAAGCTTGAAGAAGGCAGCGCAGAATCGCTGAGCCTGCGTGAGATCGCCCGTGAGATCGGGGTCAGCGCAACAGCGATCTACCGGCATTTCCCGGACAAGGATTCCCTTCTGTCGGCGCTCGCGGACGAAGGACTGGCCCAGTTGGCGCGTGAGCAGAAGGTGGCCGGCAAGGCGGGCGGCAAGGAAGGCTTCACTGAAATGGGCCGCGCCTATGTGCGCTTCGCGATGAACAATCCCGCCCTGTTCCGGCTGGTCTATTCCTCGTTGCCTGCGGCGGCGGACCCGAGTTGCCCGAACCCCGAAGACTCACCCGGCTGGCTGCTGCGCCAGTCGATCTCGGACCTTGCCGGGCCCACGGCCAGCGATGCACAGCGCAAGGCGGGCGTGCTGCGCGCCTGGGCGCTCGTGCACGGGCTGGCCATGCTGATCCTGAGTGGCCAGATCGCGCCAAAAGACATCGACCAATTGATCAACGAGGTTGTCAGCGTCGACAGCCTCAAACTGGGATAGGCGGCGCGCCCGCCTGTCCCTACGTTACCGCTTGTCCCCGAACCGGGGGCTTCTAGTTAGTTAGCAACGCTTTTGTCCTGTGAGGAAATTTCATGGCCCTGCCACCCGTTCTGCAAAACCTGCGCGTCCCCGTCATCGGCTCGCCCCTGTTCATCATCTCGAACCCGGATCTCGTGATCGCCCAGTGCAAGGCCGGTGTGGTTGGCAGCTTCCCGGCGCTGAACGCACGCCCCGGCCCGGTGCTGGACGAATGGCTCGACAAGATCACGACCGAACTGGCCGAGTGGGACGAGAAGAACCCTGACCGCAAGTCCGCGCCCTATGCCGTCAACCAGATCGTTCACAAGACGAATAACCGGCTGGACCATGACGTCGAGGCTTGCGTACGCTGGAAAGTACCGCTGGTGATCACCTCGCTCGGCGCGCGGCAGGATGTGAACGATGCGATCCATTCCTATGGCGGCATCGTCATGCACGACATCATCAATGTCGTCTTTGCGCACAAAGCGCTTGAAAAGGGTGCCGATGGTCTGATCGCGGTCTGCACCGGCGCGGGCGGCCATGCGGGCACGCTTTCGCCCTTTGCCCTGATCCAGGAAATCCGTCAGTTCTTCGACGGGCCGCTGGCCCTGTCCGGTTCGATCGCGACCGGCAATGCCGTCGCCGCTGCGCAGGCCATGGGCGCCGATCTCGGCTATATCGGGTCCGCGTTCATCTCATGCCACGAAGCCAATGCAGTCGAAGGATACAAGGACATGATTGTCGACTCCAAGGCGGGCGACATCGTCTATTCCAATCTCTTCACCGGCGTGCACGGCAATTACCTGGCACCATCGATCGCCAAGGCGGGCATGGATGTGAACAATTTGCCGGAATCCGATCCGTCGGCCATGAATTTCAGTTCTGGCGGCAATCAGGAAGCCAAGGCGTGGAAAGACATCTGGGGCTGCGGCCAGGGCATTGGCGCGATCCAGACCCGCATGTCGACGGCTGATTATGTCGACCAGTTGGAGCGTGAATATAATGGAGCGCGCGATGCGCTGGCCAAACGGCAGGCTTATGCCGCTCCCAAAACCACGGTCACTGCCGGATAGGCCAACGTCTTTCCCGCAATTTCTCAGCTCGCCTGCGCATGGACAGCGGCAGGCGGGCTGAACTTTTCCGACCGGGGTGTCGCCGGGCGCATAATGGCGCCCATGCTGATCGCCCATTTCCCCGACTTTGACCTTGCTGGCTGGCACCGGCCGCATTTCAGTCCGCGCGAACTGGCTTGCCGGTGCGGCGGGCATTTGTGCCATGGTGAGTATTGGCACGATGAAGGCTTTCTCGACGCGCTCGAAGCCCTGCGCGCGGCGATAGGCCGGCCTCTGGTCGTGAATTCCGGGCATCGTTGCGAGCAGTGGAATGCATCGGTCGGCGGCGCGCGGCAATCCATGCGCAGGACGATTGCGGTCGATCTCACCCTGACGGGGCATGACCGGTTTGCGCTACTGACTGCGGCCGAGCGCCTCGGCTTTTCAGGCACTGGCCTCGCCCGGACCTTCATCCATCTCGACAGGCGGGCCGTGCCTACGCGCTGGTATTACAGGCGGAGTGCAGCTTCATGGCAGACATAGCAGGACTGGCCGCGAGCGCAGCAGGGGGCGGGATATTCGGCCTGATGGGATCGGTGATTGGCCGCGCCGCGGGTCTTGTTGAGCGGCGGCAGGACCAGGCGCAGGAACGGGCGCCTGGGCACATGAGAGCCGCCTGATGGACATGCAAATGCAGGCGAAGCGTCAGGCCAGCGAGGACGACCTGCGCCTCGCCGATGTGGCAGGCGGCTGGCAAGGGCTCAGCGCGTCGCTTGCGGCGGAGGCGGCCATTGGGGAAAGCTACAAGTGGGTCAACGCCGTGCGCGGCCTAACCCGGCCATGCCTGACGCTCCTGTTATGGGTGATCACGGGGCTGGTCTTTCTTGGCAGTGGCGCAGCGGCACGGGGCGAGATCGTCGAGACGGCGACGGCCGCCACGCTCTGGTGGTTCGGTGACCGGGGGCCGCGGCGCGATCCACGTTGAACCTTTCTCTTGGCGTGCTACCTTTGCACCGGAAGAGGGAGAAAGATGATGCCGCAACGGGAAATGGTGGACCTTGGCTCAGCCGGTGCGAGAGACACAGCCAAAGCGGTGCGTACCGGGATCATAACAGCTCTGGATGCCTGCGAAGCGGCCATTGCGCGGATCGAACATTTTGACGGTCCGGTGAATGCCGTCGTTGTGCGCGACTTCGATCGCGCGCTGGCCGCCGCGAGGCATATAGACAAGACGCGTCAGTCCGATGACGCCCGCCCGTTTCTGGGCGTGCCGATGACGGTGAAGGAATCGAATGACGTTGCCGGCCTGCCGACGACGTGGGGCATGGCCGCGTTCAAGGACCTTCCGGTAGAAGAAGATGCCGTGGTCGTGCAGCGCCTGAAGGCGGCCGGCGCGGTGATACTCGGCAAGACGAACGCGCCGGTGGCGCTTGCAGACTGGCAGACGGAAAACCCGGTCTACGGGCGCACGCTCAATCCCTATGATCCGGCGCGGTCGCCGGGCGGATCGTCCGGCGGCGCTGCGGTTGCGCTGGCGACCGGCCTGGTGCCGCTCGAGATCGGATCCGACATTGGCGGGTCGATCCGGATTCCAGCCCACATGTGCGGTGTGTTCGGCCATAAGCCAACCTATGGAATCGTACCGACGAAAGGACATGGGTTTCCGGGTACGGACGGCATTGACGTGCCGCTGGCGGTGGTCGGACCGATGGCGCGCAATGCAGGCGACCTTGTTGCCGCGATGGACGTGATATCCGGACCGGTCACAGGAACCGGGTTCAGGCTCGACCTGCCTCAGGCGCGCCATGGCGCGCTGAAAGATTTCCGCGTTCTCATGTTGGGAGAATTACCCGGCGTGGGAGGCGATTCGGACACGCGTGATGCGTTGTCGAGCCTGGCAGACGCGCTCTCAGACGCAGGCGCGACCGTATCAGATGACACAAGTGTACTGCCGCGCCTCGACCGGATGCACTCGAACTATTTGAAGATGCTGAACACGGTGATCACGCGTGGCGCGCCCGGAGCGGAGCCGATTGATGCACATGCCTGGATGGAATTGCTTGATGAACAGATGCGCGTCACCCGTGCCTGGCGCAGTGCGTTCGACGACTTCGATATTGTCATCGCGCCCGCATTCAGCACGCCCGCCTTCCCGTACCAGACCGATCCGAACTGGGCCAACCGGACGCTCATAATTGACGGCCAGCCGCAACCTTATGGCGCGCAGCTTGCCTGGGCGGGCCTTGCCACATTCCCGGGCCTGCCGGCCACATGTGTGCCGGTGGCGAAGAGCGCGACAGGCCTGCCAATTGGCTTGCAAGTGATCGGAGCACCCTATGGCGACCGCACCACGCTCGCCTTTGCCGAGCTGATGGAGACAGCCGGCCTGACCGTATAGGCCGGGCATGATTGCGCGGCCCGGCGGGCTGGGCCAAGATCACCCTTTTGCGGGAGATGAGTGACATGGCCAAGCCGGACAAGCTGTTGGTGATCGACGAGGGGACCACGTCCACGCGGGCCATCGTGTTCGACCGGGTTTTTGCGCAGGTTTCGCTCGCACAGCAGGACGTGTCGCTGGCCTATCCGGAAGACGGATGGGTGCAGCAGGACGGCGAGGAAATCTGGGAGCGCACGCTGGCAGTGTGCCGTGAAGCGGTGGAAGCGGCTGGCGGCGTGAGTGAGATTGCCGCAATCGGCATTACCAACCAACGCGAAACGACTCTCGTTTGGGAACGGGCGACCGGCAAGCCCATAGCCCCCGCCATCGTGTGGCAGGACAGGCGCACGGCGCGGGTCTGCGAGAAGCTGAAAGCCGACGGCCATGAGCCTGCTGTCCAGAAGGAAACAGGCCTTCTGCTCGACCCGTATTTTTCGGCCACGAAAATCGGCTGGATTCTCGATTCGGTCGATGGCGCACGGGCGCGGGCCGAGGCAGGCGAACTCGCCTTCGGCACAGTCGAGAGTTTCCTGATCTGGAAGCTGACGGGCGGACGCGTGCACGCGACGGACGTGACGAACGCCTCGCGCACGCTGCTCTATCGCCTCGGCCTCGGTGAAGACGGCGGCTGGAGCGATGCGATGGCGGCGCTGTTCAATGTACCTGCCAGCCTGTTGCCGGAGGTCAAGCCGAATGCGGCGGACTTCGGCATGAGTGACGAGAGCCTGCTCGGCGCGGCGCTGCCGATCCTGTCAGCGGCGGGCGACCAGCAGTCGGCTCTGGTGGGGCAGGGGTGTCTTGCGCCCGGCATGGCCAAGATCACCTATGGGACAGGCGCTTTCCTTGTGGCGAATGCAGGCGCTGAGCGGCCGAATTCACAGCATCGTCTGCTCGGTACGGTGGGCTATGAATTGCCCGGCGGCGGCGCGATGGCCCTCGAAGGCTCTATCTTCAATGCCGGCACAGTGGTGAAATGGCTGCGCGACGATCTCGGCATCGTGGCCTCGGCGGAGGATACCGAAAGCATCGCCTCGGGCCTTAAGGGCAATGGTGGTGTCTATATCGTGCCGGCCTTTACCGGGCTGGGCGCGCCGCACTGGAACGCCGATGCGCGCGGCACGATCAGCGGCATCACGCGGGCGACGACAGCGGCGCACCTCGTGCGTGCCGGGCTTGAATCAGCCGCTTACCAGACGCGGGATCTGCTTGACGCCTTCGCCGCCGACGGCGCCGAAATCCGCGAACTGCGTGTTGATGGCGGCATGGTGGCGAATGACTGGCTGATGCAGTTCCTGGCCGATATCTGCGACCGGCCCGTGCTGCGGCCCGACTATCGCGAAATGACGGCGCTCGGCGCAGCGGCGCTGGCGGCGATGCAGCTTGGCTGGCTCGACGCGAAGGACTGGACCGAGCGTCAGGTGCAGGGCGTGCGCTTCACGCCCAGGATGGCGGCAACAGAACGCGCGGCCCTCCTCAAGGGCTGGCAGGACGCCATGCGCAAGACGCTGGCCTGACAGCGTCTTGCCTGCGGGGACAGGCAATTCTCGACATTCCGGACAAAAAAAGACCGGCGGAACACTGTTCCGCCGGTCTCTGATTTTGGGAGTTCTTGTGACTAGAACTTCTTGCTGACGTTGACGAAGGCACGGCGACCGCGGACGTCGTAGCCCGTTGCTGCCGCCGGCGTGTTACCGGCGCTGGTCTGAACGAGGTCAGACACTTGTGGTGGGTGCTCGTCGAAGATGTTCCGGATACCACCGGTAAGCGTCCACGTGTCACCCGTCCAGCGAACGGACATGCCGTGCGTCCACTGTGCTTCGGTGTAGACCTTATAGCGGCCGGTCAGAGCGAAGTATGCCTGTGGATCGTTATAGTCAGCGCTATAGTAGCGGTTGTCGTCCTGGTGACCGATGAAGTCGGTGAACCAGGTGTAGGTCCAGTCACCACGGTCAAGACGGACCGACGCATCACCGACAACGCTCGGATAACCGATAGTGCCGTTGAAGTCGTTGTCCGAGATGCCGGACACGAAGTCGGAACCGAACACGTTGATGTAACGTTCGAAGGCCCAGTTGACAGAGCCGTCGACAATCAGCGTGCCGAAGTTGAACTCGTTCGTGTAACGCACTTCAAGGTCGATGCCATTCTGCGACTGGGAATCAACGTTCAGGGTTGGTGCCTGAATGTTGTCAACTTTGTACGCGCCGACCGTTGCCGTGCCTGGAGCACGTTCGAACAGGGAACAGAAATCGTTCGGGTAAGCCGTGGTTCCGTAGCAACCGCCAACGATCTGGCCAGCCGTAAGGCTGGTGATCTGGTCCTGAATTTCGATTTCGTAATAGTCGACAGCGATGTTCAGGTCAGCAAAGGTTGGAGTCCAGATGATACCAGCGGTGAACGTGTCACCTGTTTCCGGCTCGAGCAGTTCGCCACCACCCGATGTAATCACGAGCGCCGACGAACCGGCGCCTGTGTAATTGTCCGGGACACCCGCAGCCGCGCAGTTAGCACGAATGTTCGGGTTGGTAGTATCTGCCCAGTTGACGCATGGGTCGATACTAGTCTGGCTCTGGAAACCGGTCTGGTCTTCGAGGAAGAGCTCGAACAGGGCCGGTGCGCGGTAGGACGTGCCGTAGCTCGAACGTGCACGCAGAACCGGGTTGATCTGCCAGTTCAGGCCCACTTTGTAGATCGTACCCGAGCCACCGATGTCGTAGTCGAATGCACGGACGGAGCCTGCGAACTCGACATCTTCAGCCAGTGGAGCGCCTTTGAACAGCGGAACGTTGATTTCGGCGAAGACTTCCGAAACGCTGTTTGTGCCCTTGGTCGGGCCAGCCGTCGACGAACCCCAGATGTCGCCACCCTGGGTCAGGACACCCGGCTGATCGTCGATCGAGAATTCGCGGTACTCAGCACCGAGACCGAGGCCTACCGGACCTGCAGGCAATTCGAACACTTCACCAGCAAGCACGCCCGTGAAGGTCGTCTGCTCGTAGACCGTGTTCCCGGTCTGATAGCCACCAATAGCTGCTACGAGATCGTTGACAGCTGCGCCGGAGAGAATGTCCGGATTCAAGAAGTCGATGCTTGGAGGCGCGATAGTGTCGGCGACGCCGTCACCATCAATGTCTGCAACGCCATCATAGTTCCAGTCGCCCGACTTCGAGAGAAGAATCTCGTTGCCGCCATAGCTACCTTCACCGCGCGAGTAGCTGCCGTCAATTTTCCACGACCAGTCATCGAGAATGCCGGGTGAAAAACCGCCGGAAAGCGACGAACTCGCATAGTAGTAGTCGAGTTGGATGTCGTCGACCGTTGGGAATGGCGCAACAATCTGCATCAAACCGCCAGCTGCGTTGTCGTAGGTCGGATCATCGATGTAGCCACAGAAACCACATAGGGAACCGGACCCAACAACCGGGAAGAACTGGCGCCAGCCTTCGACACTGGTTTCACGACGACTGAACAACAACTCCGTGTCCCAGGCGATGCCGCCAAGGTCGACGTCAGCTGTACCGAAGAGCGAGATGTTTTCGTTGCGCGGAATGAAGTCCCGATTGTCGAGGAACGGACCATCGAGGATGTCTTCGAAATAGGCAGCGCCGTCGGCCGTGTAACCGGTGCCGACGCGGGGACGGTAGCCTGGGATGAACGCACCAGTGCCTGTCGCACCCGAGATGCCGTCTGGCGACGGGATGAGACGCTCACCGGTGAAGGCGTCGATGGCTGTGTTGTGGTAAAGGTTGCTACAGTTCTGGTTTGGATCGCCCTGTGCCGAAAAGTTCAGGCGATCGATCAGACCCGTGCCATTTTCGCTGCGGACGTAGTCGCGCGCACAGTCGAGATAGTCACGTTGGCTCGTGTCCAACTCTTCGGACAGACGGTATTCGGCCGAAATCGTGAAGTCAGCAAAATCGCCAAGTTGGAAACCATAGGCGCCGCTGACCGAATACTGCTCGCCGCCACTATCGAATGGGCGGGTCGCCTGAAAGTTCAGCTCGAGGCTGTCGACCGAGTCGCGGGTGATGATGTTGACAACACCACACACGGCGTCCGAACCGTAGATCGTCGATGCGCCATCTTTCAGAATCTCAACGCGCGAGATGATCGACTGCGGAAGGACGTTCAGGTCGAGTGCTGCGATCGAACCGCGCGTACCGGCGGGACCGGGGCGCTTGCCGTCAATCAGGACCAGCGTACGGGTGTCGCCGCAACCGCGAAGGTCGATGGTCTGTGCGCCGATGCCGCCATTCGTGACGAAATTCTGGAACGTGTTGTTCAACTGGGTTGAGCCGGAAGCTAGCGAAGACCCCTGCAGCAGGGCTGCGGTGTCGACGAGACCTTCCAAGGTCGCAACTTCAGCTGTGATCACCTGAATAGGCGAAGACGAAGCAAAGTTGTCGCGCGCAAGCAGCGAGCCCGTAACAACGATTTTTTCCTGACGAGACTCGGCATCGGCCGGAGCTTCCTCGATAACGGAAATGACGGTGTCGTCCTCGGTGCTGGCTGGATCCGCTTCTTGCGCATTTACTGCACCCGAGAGAACCAGCGCGCTGATCGCGACGCTACCGAAGACGGAAAGACGAAATGCTCGTCTATTCATTGTTACTACCCCTAACTATTGATCTTAAAAAAAGCTTTTCGTTGGCGCAAGCGCCGACTACCCCGATTTGCACCTCCGGGTCTGACAACACGTTGACGCTCTGGAAACCGTCCTGACAAGTCTTTATGACAGATTCTTAATGTGGCGGGTATTTCGACCCCTTGGTGTGTTTTTTCGGCAACATTTTGCCTTGGAATTCTGAGCTTCGGTTGAATATAGATGCCGAAATTCAAAGCCACCCATGCAAGCTGCCCTTGACGTTACCCCGCCCGGAAAATAATGCAGACTCTTCACTTTGGAGGAATTAAAGATGTTGAAACGCTTCGTCGCGGCGGGTTCCGCCGCGCTTATTGCCAGCGCCCTGGTTGCGCACGCTGAGCCTCTTTCAAGCAAAGATTTTTCCAAATATCCCAATGTTTCAAGTGTTTCCATGTCGCTCGAGGGAGACATGCTGGTCGGCGTGATCGCTGATCCTTCGCAGAATGGCGAAGCAACCGCAGCAGCCTATTGGGACCTTTCCGGCAAGATCGATACGACCAAGCCACTCATGCCGACGGCGATCACGCCAAATAGCGGAAAGACCATCTTCTACGCGGCGGCGGCCCTGAAGGACAAGCAGTCCCTCTGGTTCACGGTCCAGCCCTATATCGGCGCGCTATATGGTTGCGGCGAAGGCCGCGACACAGGCGCGACCAAAAAGTATCTCGAGAAAGCCTATATGGGCAACGAGAAGATCACGAAAATCGACGACCTGCCCGATGGCCGGGCCGAGATCGGTGCCAACAAGGATACGTTGCGCTGCTTCGAGCTTGTAGGCGAGACCAATATCGCGTCACTCCTGCCGCTGGACCCGACCAAGATCGTGATTTCGCGCGCGTCGACCAAGAACGGCACCAGCTTTTTCTCGCACGACCTGTCCAATGGCCGTGAAAAATTCCTCTACAAGGCTAGCGATACGCAGGCGATCCAGATTTCCGACAAGGACGGCATGCCGGTTGCCCGCACGGAACTGGAATACGAGGGCGGCGCCTGGCGCCAGTACATCAGCCTTCCGGATGCCAACGGCAAGTTCAATCGTGAGGACGCTCTGGCGACCGAGATCGCCAATCGCTACACAATGAATGTTGTTGGTCGCCAGAATGGAACCGGCAAGTATTTCGTCATCACCGACAAGTTTTCGGACAAGACCACGGTCTACCTCTACGACGCGGCAGCAAATACATTCAGCGACACCGCCGTGCTCGCCCATCCTGAGTTCGACATTTCGAACCTGATCTTCTCGCGGCGCGCAGAAGACTTTGGCGACCTTATCGGTTTCACCTATGATGGCGCGACAAGCACGGACTACTGGCTTGATTCCGAAATGAAGGGCATTCAGGATGGTCTCGACGCGGCATTCCCGGGCAAGCATGTCTCGCTGACCGATTATACGGCAGATCGCAATCGCGTCCTGTTCCAGGTCGCGGCCCCCAATTCGCCGCCCGCCTATTACGTGCTGGTCGACAAGTCGAAAGTGGCCGTAATCGGTTCACAGCGTCCGTGGATCGACGAAAATTCCCTCGGCAAAGGTGAGTTCGTCTATTACACCGCCCGCGATGGCATGAAGATTCCGGCCCTGATCACCTATCCTGCTGGCTTCAAGGATGGCGACAAGGCAAAGGGTGCCATCATGGTACCGCACGGCGGGCCCTGGGCGCGTGACTATGCCGGGTTTGATTCGTCGGGCTGGACGCAGTTTTTCGCCAGCCGCGGCTATATCATCATGCAGCCCCAGTATCGCGGCAGCTCCGGTTGGGGACGTGAACTCTGGCTGGCCGGTGACGGCGAGTGGGGCCAGAAAATGCAGGACGACAAGGATGATGGCGCCGCTTGGCTCGTCCAGAAGGGCTATGTCGATGCCGACAAGATTGCCATCCACGGCTATTCCTATGGCGGGTTTGCCGCAATTGCCGCGTCCGTCCGGCCGAACAGCCCTTACCAGTGTGCGATCGCAGGCGCCGGTGTAGGCAACCTCGCCAAGCTGGCGAACGAATGGGGCGACAACCGCATCCAGCGCATCGTGCAGGGCGACACAGTTGATGGCATGGATCCCCAGCAGAACACCGACAAGGTGAACATTCCAATCTTGCTCTACCATGGTGACTATGACGTCCGTGTGCCAATCTTCCACAGCCGCGAATTCTACAATGCGATCAAGAGTCGGCAGCCTGACAGCGAGTTCATCGTGTACAAGCAAATGGGGCATCAGGGGAACAAATGGCTGCCTGAGCACAAGGGCGACATCCTGAACCAGATTGATCGCTTCCTGAAGACGAAGTGTAATATGTAGGCGGGGTTATTGGCCGACGCGTGGCCGATGCATTGATCCCGACGGATCAGGCAGGATTTGAGAACGTCCCGTTGCCTTGGCATCGGGACGTTCTACGTTTTGGGGGGGAATTATTGCTGTGTCGGGTGTTGCAGGCATTGTCCGGCGCGGCCTGCCGTTCAATGGTGGGCCGCCATCATGTTCCCTGACTGTACTGTTTGCGCGGTTAAGACCCTGACGCGGAAGCCGGATTCTTTTTGAGGTAAGCCTGATAGGCCCGTTTCCACACGCCGCTGTCGAGGAGTGCGGGCCGACAATATTTGAGGTCGCTCAGTGCATGTTTTTGCTGGACCTCCATGGGCCGGTTCAAGGCTTTCCGGATTTCCAGCTCAGCCCATTCGTAATCATAGTCCACGACAGGCGCGTATCCGACGCCTGACATGTCGCGCTTCGTGGCCAGCATATCGACGATGGCGAGCCCCTGCGGCAGAGAACTGGCATATCGCATCAGGTCGCCCTGCGGACGAAAGCAATAGAGTGAATAGCCGAGGTCCTCGAACCGGCGCGCCAGGTCCTGGCGCCTATGGCCATAAAAGTCGCAGGCCTCAAAATTGCTCTCATAGACAAATTCAACATCCGGATTGTTCGCGATGAGGGGCTCTATGGCCGTCAGGGCGGAGAACTCGGATCCCTCGATGTCCATCTTGATCAGGTCGGCATCTGCAAACTCGAACGTCTCGATGATATCGACGAGTGGCATGCCGAGTGCCGACCGGCCGGAAGCCGGTGAGTCCGTAACTTGCGTCCAGGCGCTGTCACTTTCTAGAAACACCATCCGAAAGCGGCTCGTCGCGGCCAGGTTGACGGGGAGGAGGTTGGCGCCCGGATTGGCCCTCTTCGCGGCCAGCAGGCAGGCATAGTTGTTCGGATCCGCTTCTATGCTGAGCACCCGGTGACCGGACACGGCGAGCGGGAGCGAGAGCGCTCCGATATTGGCCCCGACGTCGACGACCGTCATCGGGCGGCCAAGTTCGTCGGCGCGAAAGTTAAAATACAACAATGTATCAACCTGGAGTTTGCCGGACCGGATGCCATCCAGATAGCGGATCGCTGATCCCCCTGCGCAGCGCGAACGTCACGTCCCGACCGTGAACATGATGAGTCACGTACTCGAAATCAAAATCCATGAATTACTCTCATGTCCCTCATTACGAGGATGGGAACGGTATCGCATTTTCGTTCGAAGCTGCAGGCCAATCGTCTTGGCGGCCCGAGGAACGATTGGCGAATTTACAGGCGGACACTAATCGGTCTTGCTTTGGAAGCGCAACTCATTCCCTGTGAGCACACTGACTGTGAAATGATTGATCGTCCCGGCCATGAGAGCTGAGGCGCATGCGATCAGTGCGAACACGGTTTGGCGAAGCACAAGGGCAGTACGAAGCCAGCGATACGTTGAAAACCAGAGAAAAAACTGGTGCCGCGAGGGAGAATTGAACTCCCGACCTCGTCATTACCAATGACGCGCTCTACCACTGAGCTACCGCGGCGTTGCCGTTTGCAAATCGCGGCTTTAGCTTATGACTTACCATATGAAAAGACCGTTTAGCCGCGAAAAGCTGTTTGAAATGTCCCACACGCCAAAAGACCCTGCAAAAGCCATCCGTCGCGCCGAGGCGCTGCGGGCGAATCTGAAGCGGCGCAAGGCCGCTGTCCGGAAGACCAGGGACGACTCACCACCCTTGGCCGACGACAAGCGCGAATGAACCGACCGGACCTGTCCTCGCAAGCTTTCAAGCGTTCGCCCCATGCGACGCTGGCACAGCTGGTTGAACAGGGACCGTTTTGCGAAATCACACTACCTCTCTTTGGGCCGATGCTGTGCTCGACCCAATACGTCGCCACACAGGCCCTGCTCAAGGATACTGACCATTTCGCCGTGGACGCGCGCAATGCAGGCCACAAATCAGCGTTTGGCATGCCGTTCCTGCCCAAGGTTTTTCGCATGCTGGCAAACAATGTCCTCTCGCTCGACGATCCGGACCATCGGCGACTGAGGCAACTGGCGGACGGCCCGTTCCGGCGGACCAGCATCGAGGCCATGCGGCCGCAAATCCAGCACCAGGTCAACCGGCTGCTGGATGAACACATTGCCAGCGGTGACCCGGACCTTGTGTCCGGATTTTGTCGCAAGCTGCCGCTACAGGTGATCTACACGGTTCTGGGCATGAGCGAGGCGACGCGGGCCCGGTTTGACGTGGCGATGGGCGCGTTCAGCGGGGGAGAATCCCCCCTGATGATGTTGCGCGCGGTCTTTGCGCTCAGCCCTTTGCTGAAGGCCCTGCGCAGGGAACTCATAGAATTGCGCACCAATCCGCGCCCCGGCTTGATGAGCGAACTTGTCCATGCCGAACAGGAAGGCGAGAAGTTGAGCGAGGACGAGCTGGTCACGATGGTTTTCGTGCTCTTCGTTGCGGGCCACGAAACCACAACGCACCTGCTCTCGGCCAGCATCTTCACCCTGTTGACAGAGCCAGCTGCGCGTGAAGCCTTCGGCCGCCTCGAGGGCGACGCGCTGTCAGTCGCTGTCGATGAGCTGATGCGGTTTACCGGGCCCGTGCAGATGACGAAGCCGCGCTTCGTTCGCGAAGACATGGAATTCGAGGGCCAGGCTCTGAAAAAGGGCAACAAGATCATGGCTTTGCTGGCCGCCGGAAATGTGGACCCGACCGTGTTCGATGATCCGTTGGCGCTGGACCTTGCGCGTCGCCCTAACCGCCACCTGGGGTGGGGCAACGGCCCGCACATCTGCCTGGGGCTACACCTTGCCAAAGCAGAGGCTGAGATTGCGCTGTCTGAACTCTTCCGGCGCGCGCCAAACATGGCGCTGAAGACACCGCCCGACGCACTAAAATGGATCAGACGGTCGGGTTTGCGTGGGCTTCAGGCGCTGCCAGTTAGCTTGGCTTGAGACCAGCCTGCCCTGAATGGACTGCGTTTGCGCCTAAAGGTTCCACAATCACGCCTTTCGCGCGCCGTGAACCGCTCTATAAGTGCGCGCCATGGATAGATTGAACATCATTGGCGGCGCCCAGCTGTATGGCAGCATTCGCGTTTCCGGCGCGAAGAACTCGGCCCTTAAGCTCATGGTCGCGTGCCTGCTCACCGACGAGCCGATCACGCTCACCAACATGCCGAGCCTGGCCGACACCCGTTTCCTGGCGCAATTGCTCGAAACACTGGGCGTCGAAGTCTACTGGCCGAAGGGCGAATCGACCTGCCACCTCAATGCGGCCGAGCTGAAAAGTACGATCGCGCCGTATGAACAGGTGCGGAAAATGCGCGCCAGTTTCAACGTGCTAGGCCCGCTGATTGCCCGCTCGGGGCATGCGACCGTCTCGCTACCCGGCGGCTGTGCCATCGGTGCCCGCCCGGTTGACCTCCACCTGCAAGCGCTCGAAGCCATGGGCGCTGACCTCAAGGTCGAGAGCGGCTATGTGAAGGCGGCCGCGATCCAGGGCCTCAAGGGCGCGCATATCGTGTTTGCCATGCCCAGCGTCGGCGCCACCGAACACGCCATGCTGACCGCCACCCTGGCCAAGGGCGACACGGTCCTGGAAAACGCCGCACGCGAACCCGAGATCGAAGATCTCGCAGACTGCCTCAACAGCATGGGCGCGCAAGTGACCGGGGCCGGCACGTCGACGATCCGCATCACCGGCGTCGAGAAACTGCACGGCACCACGCACGCCGTCATGCCCGACCGGATCGAAGCCGGTACCTATGCCATGGCGGCCGCCGCTGCAGGCGGCGATGTCACGCTTGTCGGCGCGCCGGTCGAGGCCCTCGGCGCAATGATCGCCAAGCTGCGCGAAGCCGGCGTCACGGTCGATGCCGACGAGGCGGCGTCGACGCTTCGCATTCGCCGCAATGGCACGCGCCTCAAGGCCGTCAGCGTCTCCACCCAGCCGCACCCGGGCTTCCCGACCGACCTCCAGGCCCAGTTCATGGCCCTGATGAGCCTGGCCGATGGCACCAGCATTATTCGCGAGACGATTTTCGAGAACCGTTTCATGCACGCGCCGGAATTGTCACGCCTTGGCGCCGACATAAATGTCCGGGGGCAGGAGGCCGTCGTCAAAGGCGTGCCACAGCTGACCGGGGCTCCCGTGATGGCAACAGACTTGCGTGCGTCGGTCTCACTTGTCATTGCAGGGCTTGCCGCACAGGGTGAGACTGTGGTGAACCGTATTTATCATCTGGATCGCGGGTTTGAGCGGTTGGAAGCGAAACTGAATGCCTGCGGCGCCAATATCCAGCGTCTGTCGGGCGAGGACGAATAAGGGGCCCCAATGTCCGAACCACACGCGCTGCGTCTCCTGGCCGAAACGGCCGAGGATCTTCAAGTCATTGCAGCGGCAGTCCAGGATTCGGTCGTCAAGGCTGGCAGCCTGAAATACGAGGCGCGCAAGAATCGTTTCTCGCTGGAACTGAACCGGTTCCGCTGGGAGGCTGGCCAGCCGCGTGCGAAGGAAGGCGTTCGCGTTCGTTCGCTGCTTGCCTTTGACGGCGTCCTGGGCGCGAAAACCCGCGCGGTCACCAAGACCGATCCGGAACTGATCCTCTCACTGCTCTCAGCCACGTTCACGCCAGCGGACGAGCCGCCCGGCGGCACCGTGACTCTGCTGTTTGCAGGTGACGGCGAAATCACGCTGGATGTTGAAGTGCTCGACGCGACCCTGCTCGACAGCGATTATGTCTGGCCGACCCGCAACCTGCCGAGCCACGAGCAAAGGCGGCGGTAACGTGTTGCGCAGGTTCAATTCCGAAACGCCGTCATTCAAGGGCGAATTTGCGGCCTTCCTCGCCGAGGATCGCGGCACGGGGCATGATGTCGCCAGCATCGTGCGCAAGATACTGGAAGATGTCGAAGGCTTCGGCGGTAAGGCCGTTGCCGACTACACCGCCAAGTATGACGAATTGCAGATCGACCCGACGACGCTGGAATCCGACAATGTGAACCTGCATGCGCTCGCTGCGGATTGCCCCGCAGACCTGCGCGAAGCGATCGATTTCGCCCACGACCGCATCGCGGCCTATCATACCGCGCAGCGCCCGGCTGACCATGCCTTCACCGACAGTGCAGGCGTCGATCTCGGCTGGCGCTGGACGGCGCTGGAAAGCGTTGGTGTCTATGTGCCCGGCGGCCGCGCGAGCTATCCCTCATCCGTGCTGATGAACACGGTTCCGGCCAAGATCGCCGGCGTGGAGCGGATCGTGATGGTGGCGCCGGCACCGGGCGGCGAACTCGCTCCCGCCGTTGCCTATGCCGCGCTCAAGGCCGGCGTGCATGAATACTACCCGATCGGCGGCGCGCAGGCTGTCGGTGCCCTTGCCTTCGGTGCCGGACGCCTGAAGCCAGTCGACAAGATTGTCGGTCCCGGCAACGCCTTCGTGGCCGAAGCCAAGCGCCAGGTCTTTGGCCGTGTCGGCATCGACACGATTGCCGGTCCGTCGGAAATCCTGATCATCGCCGACCACACCGCCAACCCGGACTGGGTGGCTGCCGACCTGCTGTCCCAAGCCGAGCATGACCCGTCCAGCCAGTCGATCCTGATCACTGTGGATGAGGCTGTGGGCAAAGCTGTGGAAATCTCTGTGGAAAACCAGTTGAAGGAATTGGCGACGGGCGAACGCGCCCGTGTGTCCTGGGAGCGCCACGGGGCCATCATCACCGTCCCTGATCTGGCAACTGCAGCAGCCATTGCCAACCAGATCGCACCGGAACATCTCGAACTCGCCATCGCCGATCCGGACGCCCTCCTGCCGCTGATCCGACATGCAGGCGCGGTCTTCCTCGGCCACCTGACGCCGGAAGCGCTCGGCGACTATGTCACCGGGTCGAACCATGTTCTGCCGACCAGCCGCGCGGCGCGCTTCGGCTCGGGCCTCGGCCTCTATGATTTCCTCAAACGGATGAGCGTGCAGCGCGTCAGTCCTGAAGGCTTTGCTGCGCTGGCCCCGGCGGCGGTGCGTCTGGCTGAAGCCGAAGGCCTGCCAGCCCATGCGCGCTCGATCTCCATCCGCACGAACCGGAGTGGGGGCGATGGGTGACAACCGCCTGATATCCGTCAGCATTGACGACGAGACCCTCGGCGCGTCGGGCCCGGACGCCGAGCATGAGCGCCGCGTCGCGATCTTCGACCTGATCGAGGAAAACAGTTTCGCCCTGCCAGACCATGATCGCGGTCCCTATACGCTCAGCCTCTCGCAGGTCGAGCGCAAGCTGGTGTTCGCCATTCGCGACGAGGCGGGCGAGGACGTCCACACATTCATCATGTCGATGGGCCCGTTCCGGGGCGTGATCCGCGACTATTTCATGATCTGCGACAGCTATTACGACGCCATTCGCAACCAGACGCCGCACCAGATCGAGGCGATCGACATGGCCCGGCGCGGCATCCACAATGAGGGGTCCGAACTCCTGGCCGAGCGACTGGAAGGTAAGGTCAAGATCGACTTCCACACCGCCCGCCGCGTGTTCACCCTGATTTGCGCCCTGCATGCAGGCCAAACGCGCTAGGCCGGCGGCCATCCGGTCTGTCATTCGCCGCTCAGCGACCGAACATGGCTTTCGCTTTTTCGATGTCGTAGGCCTGCTCTGTAAGGTGTTCCGGATCCCATTCGCTGCGATGGATTTTGAAGAAGTCGCCGCCATAGACATGGATCGCACCGGTCAATTTCTGAATCGGGTTCGTAACCGAGTGAATCACGTTCTTGCCCAGCGGCGTGACATCGCCTGTCGACAGCGCCTTCGCGCCTGCGGCTTCGATACGGCCGTCCGGGGCGTCCTGCACGCGCCGCCAGAAGATATTGTCTTCCCGGCCCCCATAGACGCCGATAACCGCCCACATTTCGTGATTGTGCGGCATCAGCGTCATGCCGGGCTTCCAGATCACGTTCAGGATCGTGAGGTCGTCTGCGACATGGAGCGGGACAATTCCCCCCGCCGTCGGCTCGCCAACGGCGGCCAGCACGTCCGCCGGATCACTGAAAGCGCGCGCCACGACGTCCTGTACGGTCTTGGGTGTCGGGTCAGCGGCCACCGCAACACGGCAATCTTCGACGAAGCGATCAAGATCAAGCATGGCATCCTCCAGTGCCTCCAGCCATAAGGCAGCGGTGACTGACCGACAAGCGCGAGCCCCTCTGACCTTCCGCGCTTGCCGGAATCTGTGCAAACGGCTATGGCGCGCCCTACATATGTTTCGGCGGCGCAACGGACCGCTCTGAATTTGGAGACTTCATGTCGAAAGAAGAACTGATTGAATTTGAAGGTACGGTCGTCGAACTGCTGCCGAACGCGACCTTCCGCGTCAAACTCGAGAACGAGCACGAAATCATCGCCCACACAGCTGGCAAGATGCGCAAGAACCGTATCCGCGTGCTGACTGGCGACAAGGTCATGGTTGAAATGACCCCCTACGACCTGACCAAGGGTCGCATCACCTACCGCTTCAAGTAAGACGCATGGCGAGCTTCGGACACGCGCCGCTCATCCTTGCGAGCGCCAGTCCGCGCCGGCGGGACCTGCTTGCCCAGATCGGCATCGTCCCGGCCCGCATCGCCCCCACCGACATTGACGAAACGCGCCGCAAGGACGAGTCCCCGCGTGCGTTGGCCGAACGCCTCGCCCGGGAAAAGGCGGCGGCGTGCGATGCCGACGGCTTTGTACTGGCCGCCGACACGGTAGTCGCCCTGGGCACACGGAACCTGGAAAAGGCCGAAGACGCGGTTGAAGCCGAAGCCTTCCTGCGCCTGCTGTCAGGCCGGTCTCACCAGTGCATCACAGGGATTGCCGTGAAAGCGCCGGACGGCCGGGTGCAGTCGCGCACCATCCTTGCCCGAGTCCGGATGAAGCGCCTCACCGATGAAGAGATCGCCGCTTACGTCGCCAGCGGCGAATGGCAGGGCAAGGCAGGCGGCTACGGCATCCAGGGCATGGCTGGCGCCTTCATCACCCACATCAATGGCAGCTACACCACCATTGTCGGCCTGCCGCTCTATGAAACCAAATCCCTGCTCGAAGGCATGGGCTGGCGCGGTTGAAGCATTTCATCCGCAAATGGATTTTCTCATATTGATGCCTGTCGCACGATAGCCCGCCGTCAGGTACAGGCGCTGCGCCTTTTCATTGTCTGCGGCCACGCGCGACCTGGCTTCTCGGTGTACGGTCTCTTCGGGCTTGCACCAAAGATACCCGACAGGCGCGTCGTCTTCATCGCCTCTCACCATGCAAAGCAGGACCTGACCCGGCGTATCAACGCCCAAGGGCAAGTCGGCTTTCACTTCGCGCGCCGCTCGCGCGCGAGCGGCCCCGATGGCTTCATTATAATTGGCAGAAATCTCTTCCGCGTAGTCGGGGATGAAGTAGGCGATGCAATCGGAAAACTCGCCAATTTGCATGTCGCGGAGATGGATCATGTGATCCTATGTCCCTGAACGTGCCACCCATGACGATGGGTTTGGACTGTCGGGCCGTCCAGGCCAAGCGAAAGCAGGCACAAGGCATGGGCACGTCGACAAGAGCCTGGTTGCGATGTCGCGTCAGGCTCAACTCAGGGAACGGATTTACATGACGAAAACCACCATCATCACAGGCGGCACCAAGGGCATCGGACTGGCCATAGCCAAGCGTCTCGCCGCGAAAGACAGCCATCTCATTATCGGCTATTTGAGCGATGAGCGCGCCGCCGCAGACGCCACAGCAAGCCTCGAACAGCTTGGCGCGAAGGTCACAACGGTTCGCAGCGATCTCGGTGAGCCGGGCGGCGTTGATCGGCTCGTTCAAAGTGTGAGTGATGATGGCCCGGTCCACATCGTCCACAATGCAGCAATGATATATGCCACTAACCTGTTGTCCGCCGACATGACGATCCTTTCCAAGGCGCTCGACGTCAACGGCATGTCTTTGCTGCGCCTCGTGCGGGCCGCGATGCCCGTGCTCAAATCCGGAAGCTCAATCGTGTTTGTCACCAGTGCCGGCGCCAAGGTAGCGAGGCCTGGCTATGCGGCGCTCGGCGTTGGCAAAACCCTCGCAGAGGGGCTGATCCGCTACCTGGTGCTGGAACTGGCGCCGCTTGGTATCACGATCAATTCCGTGGCGCCTGGCATCGTTGCGACAAGTTCGGTGGCAACCATGGTCGGCGGCGAAGAGGCGGCCAGCAAAGTCCTTGCGAGTGCCGCCCGCATGACCCCGCAGGGCCGGATTGCGCAGGACGATGACTTTACCGGTGTTGTCGAATTCCTGCTCAGTCCCGCCGCCAAATTTGTTCAGGGTCAGACCATCCATGCCAATGGCGGCGTCTTCGTGCCCTAGGCTCGCTCCATCGCGGCGACGGCCACCAGGCTGAGCATCACCACGGCGCCAATGCCCAGCCAGAGCGGATTGGCGCTGGCCAGCGCGCTGACATCTTCCTGCGCCTGAATGACCGATGTTGTCAGCGACGCATCAAGCCCCACGGAATCGGCCAGCAGTTTCGGCAATTGCGATGCGGCCACGATCGCACCGCCCAGTCCGGCAGCAACAAGCAGCAGCTTGCGCATGCGGGCCTGTGCCCGTATACGGCCCATCACCCGGTCCACGAAGGGCCTGGCCTCATGTTCCTGGTCTTCAGCGGTGAACAGGGCCGTCAGGTCAGCATAAGTGTCTTCGTCTCGCATGGTCTCTACTCCATCACGCCACTTGGTCGGCGGCAAGGTGTTTGCGAAGGGCGGCCACGCCGCGCGTCACATGTGATTTTATCGTGCCAAGCGGCCATCCGGTCGCTTCGGCAGCTTCCCTGTGGCTCAGGCTGGCCGCGACACACAGGGTGACACAGATGCGCTGGGCTTCAGGCAGTTTGGCGAGGGCGCGCGACAGGTCCATCTTGTCGCCGGTGTCGGCCATAGACCGGTCGAAGGGAATGATCTCCGCCGTCTCGTCAAACCCGATTTCCTGTCTCTGGCGTCGCCGCACCTGCAGGAATTCCCGGTAGCAGATCGTGCAGATCCATGCGGCGAACGTGCCCCCGGCATAGGTGCCGATTTTCTGCCAGGCGGTCACGAAGGTGGCCTGCGCAATGTCGTCTGCATCGCCGCCTGCGGCGGTAAGGCGCCGGGACATGCCCCTCACCCTGGCTTGGTGACGCCGAACGAGTTCGGCGAACGCGCTGTCGTTGCCACGTGCGGCATCAGCGGCCAGGTCGGGGTCGGTGCGCATGTCGGTGCCTCCCGCAGCGACGATCCAGAGATCAGGCCGATTTCTGACCATGACCGAATGCCCAGAGGCCAAGATACGCCAGTCCGAGGAAAACCGGAAATGATGCCACGCCAAACATGGGCATGATCGCTTCGCCTTCTTGTTGGCCGATCATCAGGCCGAGGACGCCGAACGCGGCGCCGAAGGCGATGAACAGCACGCCGCGGCGCAGGTCGGCGCGGATCGGGTCGACCAGCAACGACATTTTCTCAATCAGTTCCGGCGAGATGGTCTGGCCGCTGTCGATGGCATGGCGCACGGTTTCGTGGGCCGTCAGGCGTTTGCGATAGTTGAAATAGCTGACCAGCCAAATGCACACGGGCACGACAGAGAACAGGACGATTGGGACAAGGATGTCTTTCATTGGATAGTCTTTCTCACAGTTTCACCGGATCCTTTTGCCCGGCTTTATGTGGGAGATGCCGCGAGCGGCCCATTTGGATGCAGCTGTCATCAAAAAAACTTGCTGCCGCCTCGGCTTGCAGGCGGCGGGGCACCCCTGTAATCGCGAAGGCAGCATGGTCAAACTCAAGCCGAAATCCAGAAAACGCCCGCATGTGGCGCCCGATCTCGCCACCTCGTCAGGGCGCAAACGCGCGCGCCGCGAGCTTGTCTGGGGCGACCATGGCTTCCTGCGGGCGGCGTTCAGCAACCTGCACGAATTCGGTCCGGGCATGTGGCGCGCCAACCAGCCGTCCCCGAGTCAGGTCGCTGCGCATGCACGCGAGCGCGGCATCCGAACGATCATCAACCTGCGCGGGGCCAGCACCAAGGGCTATTACCTACTGGAAAAGGAGGCCTGCGAGGCCGCTGGCATCGAACTTGTCGATTTCCAGGTCTTTTCCCGCGACACGCCCACGAAAGAAGCCCTTTTCGGGGCCCGCGACCTGTTCGCCCGGATCGAATATCCGGCCCTGATGCACTGCAAGTCGGGCGCAGACCGGGCCGGCATCATGGCTGTCCTGTACAAATTGCTGCACGAAAAGGTGCCGTTTGAAGAGGCGCGCGAGCAGCTGTCGTTAAAGTACCTGCATATCAGGCATGGCAAGACGGGCATGCTGGATGCCTTCTTCGACACCTATGCGCGGTTCAATGAGGGCAGGGCGCCGGGCGACTGGAAACCTTTCCTCGACTGGGTCGCGGAAGACTATGACCGTCTCGCGGTGAAGGCGGACTTCCTCGAATCCTTCGGCACGAAAGTGCAGATCGACAAGATTCTCGGGCGGGAATAGCCGCTTCCCCTTACGAAAGATTCATGATTGGGTCGGCGACGAATATGATTACGGAGCCGCCAGAATGCGCCACCTCGCCCTCTCCCTCGCGGCCCTCACGCTGCTCGCGTCCTGCAGCGGCAACAGCGACAACAAGGCCATCGTGGCCGCCTGCACGACGGGCGGTGAAAACGCCGAAACATGTGCCTGCATCGCCGACGCCATGGAGGCCAAGCTCGATCCGGACCTGTTCAAGCGCACGGCCCAGTCGATCGGGCGCGAAAAGCGCGATGTCGAAACGTTCGTCACCTCGCTGAGCAATGAAGACCAGCTCCAGTTTGCCTCCGTCGTGAATGATATGTTCACCTGCAAACTGTCGCCGCCAAAGGCGTAAACGGCCCTGGGAGGCTGATGCAATTGCGCACCGTTGCGGTCCCGAACTTCGTTTCACACGTGTAATCGCGTGACGGGGGCCGCTATTCCGCTTAAATTCGATCCTGCAACACAAAGGGGATGCCCATGAAGTTCTTAATCATCAACAGTTTCCGCATTATGGTCTATGTGGCCTATATCGCGATCATCGTCGGTGGCATCGCCCTCGGCCTCTACAACAAGGGCGAATTCAGCAATGAAATGCTAGGCCTGACGGGCGGAATCGCTCAGGTTGCGGACTTCGCAATCTTTACGGCCGGTGGCTGGATCGCTGCCAGCCTGGTGTGCGGCCTGATCGTCACGCTCATGGACATCCGCGACGACATCAACGACCGCCTGCCGGACGCGCGCCGCGACGACTGAGCGGTCATTGATTTAGGGGAAATTATTCAATGCCGCCGGAGTTCTTCTGGCGGCATTTTTTCTGGAAGGAATGAAATATGCCACCCTTGGAAGCTGCCGCCATCTATGTCGGCATCAACATATTATTGCTGATCTACCTGTCTTCGCGCGTCGTGTTCATGCGCCGCTCGGCGCAGGTCTCGGTCGGGCATGGCGGGAATATCGAACTTGAGCTGAGAACGCGCACGCATGGCAATGCGTCCGAGTACATCCCGGCCATGATGGTGGGGCTGGTCACGGCGGCCTATATGGGCATCCCGGCGCTCTGGATTCACATCCTCGGCAGCGCCTTCACGGCGGGCCGTATCCTCCATGCCATCGGCCTGTCGCGCACGATCTTGCCACTTCGGGCGACTGGCATGGTGGTCACCTGGATCGCGATGATCCTGATCGCGGTCATGCTTATTTATCACGGGCTTGCCTGATTTGACCGGTTGCACAGCCCGGCGGGGCGGTCCATCTAGCCGGAATGGCTGAATTCAAGACTCCGCCGGCTGACTTGCTCGCCGGCCTCATCGACCAGTGCCTGAAAGCAGGCGCCGACGCAGCAGATGCCCGTATCGGCGCAGCCGAGGGCGTCAGCGTCTCCGTCCGCGACGGCAAGATGGAAAGCATCGAGCGTGAGGAGAGCACAAGCGTGGCCCTTCGCGCCTTCTTCGGAAAGCGCCAGGCACACGTCTCCGGCTCCGATCTCTCCACCGAAGGGCTCCACGCCCTCGCCACCCGCTGCGCTGCGATGGCCCGCGCTGTGCCGGACGACAAGTATTGCGGCCTGCCGGACGCCAGCGAACTCGCCACGGGTCCGCTCGACATGGACCTGACAGGCGAACCCGAAATTTCCGCCGAGACGCTCGAAAGCGAATCCATCGCCGCCGAAGCCGCTGCTTTGGCTGTCAAAGGCATCAAGACGGTCGCCGGCTGCGGCGCCTCATGGAACCGCTCCTCGCGTTGGGTCGCGGCCTCCAATGGCTTCGCGGCCTACAAGACTGGCACGAGCACCAGCCTCGGCCTGGCCTCGGTCGCCGAAAAAGACGGCGCCATGGAGCGTGACTATGAAAGCTGGTCCGTGCGCCACACGGCTGACCGCCCCAGCGCCGAAGCTATCGGTCGCGTTGCTGGCGAGCGCACCATTGCCCGCCTCGGCGCCCGCAAGATCGAAACCCAGAAGGCTGCCGTCCTCTATGACCGGCGCGTCTCCAGCGGCCTGATCGGCGCGCTGATGAGCGCGATCTCCGGCCCGTCCATCGCGCGCGGCGTCAGCTTCCTGAAAGACAGCATGGACACGCAGGTCTTTGCCAAGGGCGTCAACGTGATCGACGATCCGTTCCGCCCCTTGGGCATGGGCTCGCGCAGCCATGATGGCGAGGGCCTGCCCGTGAAAGAGACCCACCTGATCGAGGATGGCCGCTTGACCGAATGGCTGCTCAACGGCCCATCGGCCCGCCAGCTCGGCCTCAAGCCCAACGGCTTCTCTGCGCTCGGCTTCGGCGATCCGCCGGGCGTCACGACCTCGAACCTCTATCTTCAGGCCGGCGATAAGACGCCCGCCGAACTGATGGCCCAGGCTGGCAAGGGCCTGCTCGTTACCGACATGTTCGGCCCGTCGATCAATCCGAATACCGGCGACTATTCGGTCGGCGTCGCGGGCTTCTGGTTCGAGAATGGCGAGATTGCTTATCCGGTGTCCGAAGTGACCATCGCGGGCGACCTGCCGGCGATCTTTGCGCGCCTGATTCCCGCCTCCGATCTTGAATTCCGTGGTACGCGCGACGCGCCTAGCATCCTCGTCGAGGACATGAGTCTTGCCGGCATCTGAACGCACGCTGATCGAAGACCTAGTGACACTGCGCAGCCTCGCCATCGAGGCCGGCCAGTTGGCGCTGTCCTATACGCTGGAAGGCCAGTCTGCGCGCGCTTGGGAGAAGACCGGCGGCAGCCCGGTTACCGAAGCCGACATGGCCGTCAACCAGCTCTGCGACCTGCGCCTGTCGGCCTCCCGGCCGGAGTATGGCTGGCTGTCGGAAGAAACGCTCGACGATCCTGCCGCCCGCCAGAAAGACCGCTGTTGGGTCGTCGACCCGATCGACGGCACCCGCGCCTATATGCGCGGCGACCCGAACTGGTGTGTCGGCCTCGCCATCGTAGAGGAAGGCCGGGCCGTCGCCGGAGTCCTCTATGCGCCCGCGCTCGGCCAGCTCTACGAAGCCCGCATCGGTGCCGGTGCCTACCTGAACGGCGAGATCATGCGTGTCTCCGAATGCCAGAGCGAGATAGGCTGCCGCCTGATCGCAGCCGAGGAAATGCTCAACCACAAGGGCTGGCCAGAACCGTGGCCCGCCGTCACCGTGCCACGCCCCAAACCCAATTCCACGCTGCTGCGCATGGCCTTTGTTGCGTCCGGAGCCTGGGATGCCACGCTGGTTCTCAGCCACAAATCCGACTGGGATCTCGCCGCAGGGGCCATACTGGTCAGCGAAGCGGGTGGCATCGCCACAACCCACAAGGGCGAGACGCTGCATTTCAACCGGGCCATTCCGGCCCAGCGCAGCGTCATCGCGTCTGGCAAACGACTGCATCCTCTGTTAGTGCGCCGGTCAGGTTTTGTGGATATACCTGACCCACAGCAAAAGGCGGTCCAGGCCGCACCCATTGTCAAAACGGAGCCAGTCAAAATGGGCGACGCACCAAAAGTCGGAAAACAGCTTCTCCACATCGTGTTTGGCGGAGAGCTGAAAGACGTGAACGAAGTCGAATTCGAAGATCTCTCGGAAATGGACTTCGTCGGTGCCTTCGGCTCCTACAAGGAAGCCTATGACGCATGGAAGGCCGCGGCACACCGCACGGTCGATAGTGCCGAAATGCGGTATTTCATCCTCCACGCCCACCGGCTGCTCGACCCGGAGACGGGGGAACACCATCAGATCTGATCCGGCCAAACCGGTGCGCCGCTCTGGCGCCCTGACGCGTCTCGGCCGGGAGCGCTTTGCCGCGCACTGGCGCTGGTTCGCGGCCGGAACGCTGTGCGCCGCGCTGACCTCTGTCGCGGCCGCGTCCTACGGCTACCTCCTGAAACTTGTCGTCGAAGGCCTTGAGGCTCTGACCGCACCCGAGAGGGTCGAGGTCCCGACCAGCCTCTGGTGGCTGATCGCCGTTATCGGCCTCGCCGCCATTGTCCGTTCGCTGGCGCTCTATGGCATGACGATCTTCAACAATACCGGCGTCCAGCGCGCCATTGTCGATATCCAGGCTGACCAGTTCGGCGCGCTCACCGATGGAGACTTTGCCAGGATCGCGGCCGAGGCGTCGGGCGGCTTCGTCTCGCGATTCATCAATGACGTGAATGCCCTGCGCGACGCCGGCCTGCGCATCGCCAACAATCTCACCAAGGGCGTGCTCACCGTCATCGGTGTCTTCATCACCATGCTCGTCATGGACTGGAAGCTGACCCTCGTCCTCCTCGTCATCTATCCGATCGCCTTTGCCCCGGTTCTTGCCCTTGGCAACCGGGTCCGCAAACGCTCGCGCCAGTCGCAACAGCAGATCGGCCAGGTGACCTCCCTGCTCGGCGAGGCGTTCCAGTCCGCCCGTGTGGTCAAGGCCTATGGCCTCGAGGACTACCAGAAGGCCCGCGCCGGGCGCGGCTTTGCCGAACGCTCCCGCCTCTTCCTCAAAGTGCTCACCGACCGCGCCGCTGTCGATCCGATCCTCGAAATTACGGGTGGCCTCGCCCTTGTCGGCATCCTCGCGCTGACCGCCTGGCGCATCGCGCAGGGCGACACATCGCTTGGTAATTTTGTCGGCATTGTCGGCGCCATCGCCGTTGCCGCGTCGGAACTGCGGGCGCTGGGCACGCTGAACTCGGTGGCGCAGGAAGGCGGCGCCGCCGCAGATCGCGTCTTCGAAATCACCGATGCCGCGCCCGAAATCGCCGACCCGCCCGGCGCCCAGCCAATCGCCTGGGTCAGCGGCACCGTCGCCTTCGACAATGTCAGCTTCGCCTATCCGGATGGCACCGAGGCCCTCAAAGGCCTCTCCTTCACGGCCAATCCCGGCGAGACGATCGCCCTTGTCGGCCCTTCCGGCGCGGGAAAATCTACCGTTTTCAACCTACTGCTGCGGCTCTACGATCCGACCGGCGGCATCGTCTCCGTCGACGGAACGAATGTCCGCGATGTCAGCGGTGCCAGCCTGCGTGCCCATATGGGCCTCGTGGCGCAGGATGCCGCCCTGTTCGACGACACGGTCCGCGCCAATATCGCGCTTGGCCGCCTCGGCGCCAGCGATGCCGAGATCGAAGCTGCCGCCGATGCGGCCAATGCCCACGAGTTCATCCGTGCACTGCCGGGCGGCTATGATGCCCCCGCCGGCGAAATGGGCCGCAACCTCTCCGGCGGCCAGCGCCAGCGCGTCGCGCTCGCCCGCGCCATCCTGCGCGCTGCCCCGGTCCTGCTGCTCGATGAAGCCACCTCCGCCCTCGATGCCGAAAGCGAAGCGAAGGTACAGGACGCCCTCGCCAAATTCTCAACCGGTCGCACCACGTTGATCATCGCGCACCGCCTGTCCACCGTGCGCGCCGCTGACCGCATCATCGTTATGGAAGACGGTCGCGCCGTCGAAGACGGCACCCACGGCGACCTGATGGACAGGAACGGCGCCTATCGCCGCCTGGTCGACCTCCAGCTGAGCTGAGCCCTCGAAGGCTCATCCTGAGCGAAGTCGAAGGACGAGCCGGGCGACGCTGATCTGCCAGCTCCCGCGCCCGTCCTTCGACTTCGCTCAGGATGGGCGCTCCGCAGACTGGGCCAGATCAATCCCCGGTAAAGTCCGGCTCGCGCCCTGTCAGGAAAGCGCTGACGCCCTCCTTGAAATCATCCGACTGCTGCAACAGGGCAAACGCCTCAAGGTCGCGGTGGCCGGTCGCCCGGGCCAGCGCCATGGCCGCAATATTCACGTCCTGCTTCACGCTTTTCAGCGCCGTCGGCGGTAGCGCGGCGGCGGCTTCGGCGATCTCGCGGGCCTTGGCCAGCGCCGTGCCCGCTGGCACGACATGGTCGCAAAGGCCCCAGGCCAGCGCTGTCGCGGCATCCACTTTCTCGCACAGCGCTGCGATACGCTTCGTCCGGGCCGGGCCGACCAGCGCGACAAAGCGCGGGATCGAGCCCCAGCTCATGTTCATGCCGCGCTCGACTTCCGGTACATAGAAGGTCGAATTGTCCGCCGCCACGCGCAGGTCGCACGCCGTCGCCAATGCCGTGCCGCCGCCGACGCACCAGCCTTCCACCGCACATATGGTCAGCGCGTCAATATCCTCCCACGCCTGGCAAAGGCGCGGACCCCGGCGCAGCTGCACGCGCCGCTGGCTCAGCGGCAACTGGACTGCCGTATTGCCTTCCGGATCTTTCAGGTCCGCGCCCATGCAGAACTGGTCGTCGCGGCCGGTCAGGATGACGGCGGAAATATCCGGGCAGTCATGGAAACTCTGCGCCGTCTCGGTCAGCTCCCGCATCAGTTTCTGGCTGAGCGCATTGGAGCGGCTGCCCGTATCGAAGCGCACGGTTGCAATCCGGCCTTCGCGCGTAACGCTGACAAGGTCGCTCATTCAGGCGTCGCCCGCCGGGCGTTCCTGCGGCAGTTGCGCAGCGGCATGCTGGAGAAATTTCGCCAGCTTCTCGGCGCTCTCGGCGCCCTGCACGGCCACCGCGCGATTGGCGATATAGGTCGGCACGCCGCTCACGCCCATCTGGCGGAAGGTCTCGGCCTCTTCGCGCACGGCCTGCACGTCGGCATCGCTCTTGAGCAGGTCGGCCACGATCGCCGCGTCGAGGTCGATCTCCCGCGCCACGTCTATGAGGACGTCATGGTCGCCAATGTCGCGCCCGTCCTCGAAGAAGGCCATGAACAGCGCTTCCTTGGCCTCTGCGCCCTTGTCCTGGCCCTGTGCCCAGCGCACCAGCCGGTGCGCATCGAAACTGCTCGGCCGGCGCGTGATCTTGTCGAAATGATAGGGAATGCCCTCGGCCTCGCCATAGTCGACCAGCGCCTGGCGCATCATGCCGGAGCGTTCGCGGCTCTCATCCGATCCGCCGAACTTCTCTTTCATGTACGCTTTGTAGTCGACGCCCGCCGACGGGATCGTCGGGTCCAGCTCGAAGGGCCGGAACACCAGCTGCACGTCCACCTCCGGGGCGAGCTTGCGCGCCGCCTCGATCCTGCGAAGTCCCAGCCAGCACCACGGGCAGACCAAGTCCGATACCATTTCAACAACAACTGTCATGGCCTCAGCCTATTCCCCACTTATCGCGCACGCAACCGGCACAACAAGATGTGATGGACGAGTAGTCCGTCCGGCTTGACAGTGATCAACAATACAACTAACTGTACAATTAATTGTATAAAAGGACGCGAGGCAAATGCGCGACGAAAATTTCATCGATACACACAGGCTGGGATCCGCGTTCATCGCGTACCAGCTTGAGCGACTGGCAGAACTGATCGTCGCCCAAGGGAACGATATGTTGGACGCGGCCGGGATCACGTTCCCGTCGCGGGCCGTCTCGACTGTTTTGTATATCGGCGAGCACCAGCCGACCTCGACCGCCGATATCGCCCGGGCCCTTGGCCAACCCCATCAGGTTGCCACCCAGCGCGTGGACCTCCTGATCCGTCTTGGTATCGTGGAGCGCGTCGACGATCCCGATGATGGTCGCCGCAGACTGCTCCGCCTCACCCGTCAGGGGGCCGCTCAATTCGAGGTCCTGACGGCGCGGCTCGCAAATGCCAGCCTGGCTTTTGAAGCCCTGTCCGACGAACTCGGGTGCAATCTCTCCGCCGTCATCCAGCGCGCGGCAGACGCCCTTCTCAACGCGCCACTTCTCACTCGCATGAAAGACAACTGACATGACCCGACTCTCAAACCTCTTCTTGTCTGCCATCCTGTTCGCCAGCCTCTCGGCCTGCGAAACCCAGGATGCCGCCATCGAAGCGCCGCCCTCTGCGCTGTTCGCGCAAGCGTGGAACAGTGGCATTGATCCGGATGAGCCCGCGTTCCAGGTGCAGGAGATCGATGCGAACACGTTCGCCCTGCGCCAGTCGCTGAGGACCAGTTTCGAGGCGCCATTCCTTTACCTCCTCCTCGGAGAGGACAAGGCGCTGTTGATCGATACAGGCGCTGAAGGCGCAGACCCTCGCGCCGAAGTGGACAGGGTGCTCGCGGCGAGCGGGCACGCCGGACTGGCGCTCGTGGTCATGCATACGCATGGTCACGGCGATCATGTCGGCGGCGATGCCGGCTTTGCCGATCGGCCCGATACAATAGTCGTCGGGCACACGGCTGAGGAAGTGGCGGAGTTATTCGGAATTGATCGGTGGCCGGACGATATCGGCACGCTGGACCTTGGCGGACGCAAAGTGGACATACTGCCGACCCCGGGGCATCATGCCTCGCACGTCATGGTCTATGACGCGGTCACGCGCAGTATGTTCTCGGGGGACGCCATCTATCCGGGCCGGCTGTACTTCGTATGCGACAAGGCCGGTGAGTATGCGGCCTCCCTCGACCGTGTTGCTGGTTTCGCGGAGACCCACCCGATCGACTGGCTGCTTGGCGGGCATGTGGAGATGAAGGCAGCGGCGGGCCAGTCGTTTGGCCAACAGGACAAGTCGCGCCGCGGCGAACACGTGCTGGAACTGCCGGGGAGTGCGCTGGGCGACGTGACGGCCGCCTTCGCCGGGATCGGCGACTATCCACGCGTCACCCCCTTTCCTGACTTCATGCTGCTGCCGCACCCGGCAAATCCGGCGGGCATGTCACCGCCCGACTGGTGCAAGCCTGCCTAGTATCCGACGGGTGCCATGCAGCAGCCCGGCAGAGGAAGCCGCGCAAAGTCGTGAAAACGTCTGAGTTTGGAAGAATGGCGCCGGTTCAGGTGCGGGCGAATGTCAGGCTCAGCGAAAAGCCGTTTTCGGTGGCGGTGCGTGTGACTTCCGAGCCGAGTTGCGAAGCGGCCGCATCGACCAGCCGGTGCCCGAGCCCCTCGGCGGCGCTCGTCGGTCGGGTGTCCGAGCCTGTGCCCGCGCCATTGTCGCTGCAGGTCAGGGTCACGTGCCCGTCCGCCCCGTTCAGCAGGCTCAGCGAAATGGTGCCCGCGCGCTTGTTGGCAAAGCCGTGCTTGATCGAATTGGCGACGAACTCGCTGACTATGATGCCGATGGCCGACGCATAGGCCGACCCGACGCTGATCGGGTCGATCTCCGCCTCGATCACAATATTTTCCGGCGCCGAATCCTGCAGCAGCGCGATCACACGCGGAATGAACCGCGCCAGCGGCACGGTCTCGATTTCTGCGGCCTGGTGCAGTTCCTGGTGAAGCAGGGAAATGGCATCAACGCGCCGGGACACGGCATCGAATGCGTCCCTGTTTTCCTCGCCAGCGCGCGACTGGTAGAGCCGCACCAGCGAGCTGACCGATTGCAGCGAATTCTTCACGCGGTGATCCATTTCACCCAGCAGCACCTGCTGGTCGCGAAGCGCCATCCGCAGGTCCAGTTCGCGCATCACCTGCTTGGCCAGTGTGCGCAGGGACTTCTTTTGGAATTCGCTGAGCGCATAGGGCTCGTCGTGAAGGACACACAGCGTGCCGATTGGAAACCCGTCGCGGGATTTTAGCAGCGCGCCAGCATAGAAGCGCAGGGCCGGCTCATCGCGGCAGAGCGGGTTGTCCTGCGTGCGCGTGTCGGCCTGTGTGTCGGGAATCTCGACGAAATCGTTCTCGAGTATGACGTGCGAACAGATCGAGGTGTCCAGCGGCGTTTCGCGCACGCCCAGCCCGGTCTCCGCCTTGAACCACTGGCGGTCAGCATCGATCAGGTTGATGACCGAAATCTTCGCGCCGCACAATTCAGCGGCCAGTTCGACGATATCGTCGAAATCGGCCTCTCGCTCGGTGTCGAGTATGTCATATCGGTACAGGGCGGCTAGACGCTCAGCCTGGTGGGGGTGCTTGGCTGCGAGCATCGTCCATTTTCCCTGGTATTCATGCCACTGCACTGAGTTGAGCATGAAAACGCTGTTTTCCTAGAATAGTGACCAAATCTCGTCAACTCTGCATGCCGCAGCCGCGTGCCTCCGATGCGGATCAAGCGTCCGGTTCGGCAACGCCGGTGGCTTCTGGCGGGCAGAAAGTCGCCGCGCAGCCTACTTCTTCCGTCCGCCCAGCACGGCGACGAGTTCTTCCACCTTTTCCCGACGCGCATCAAGATCGTCAGCTTCCAGCGCATGCTCGACGCAGGTCGCGATATGATCATCGAGGATCAGTCCCTCGAGTCCGGTCAGCGCCGCCTTGATGGCCTGCACCTGCCGCACGATGTCCACGCAATAGCGGTCCTCGCCCACCATTTTCGCCACGCCCCGCACCTGTCCCTCGATCCGGGCCAGGCGCTTAGCGGCGGCATCTCTTGTCTCTGTTTTCATCACGAACTGTCCTTGATCCAAATCAGGCGCTTCGACGCTATTGTCGCGGGCCTTTGCAAGATAAAATCGTTCAAAGGCGAAGGTCACAGTAATACCGGCGAGCGCGATGACGATAATCAACGGATCGCTCTGCGATTTCATTGCCAGGAATGCGCCCAGAACAACAATGTCGAGCATCATCGCAGTCAGAAGCACGCTGGCCCGTGCGCCGACATCCTCGCGCAAGTGACGATAGACGCCCCAATGGATGATGATGTCCATGACGATATAGAAGATTGCGCCGAGTGATGCGATGCGTGACAGGTCGAAGAAAGCCGCCAGCAGGCCGGCAGCTAAGACCGTATATACCAGCGTATGTTTTTGCGTGTCGCCCGGTAGTCCCAGCTTCATTTCCGGAATGAGATTCATCTCAGTCAGCATGGCCAGCATACGGGACACGGCGAACACACTTGCCAGCAGTCCGGAGGCGGTTGCAATGATGGCAATGGCTACTGTGAACCAGACGCCGTATTCGCCAACGGCGGGACGTGCTGCTTGTGCCAGGGAATAATCCTTCGCCTTGACGATCTCCTCGATACTGAGGGTCGAACCGACGGCGTAGCACACGAGCAGGTAGAAAACCGTGCAGATGGCAAGCGAAATCATGATCGCCCGACCGACATTCTTCTTCGGGTCCTTCAGCTCGCCGCCGCTGTTCGTGATCGTGGTGAAGCCCTTATAGGCAAGTATAGCGAGCGCGACCCCTGCGAGGAATCCGCCCGCCGACGTGTTGTCACCCACGCCGGATCGTACAGGCTGGAAAGCAAACCCTGCCGCCCAAAGTGCCACCAGTGCAAAGACCAGAATGCCGCCGATCTTCAGCGCAGCGGTAATTTTTGAGACCGCGCCAATCACGTGATTGCCGGAGATGTTCACGATGAACGCTCCCACGATCAGTCCCAGCGCCAGCACAGGCACCAGAATGCCGCCTTCGATGCCGAACAATTGCAGTGTGTATGTCCCAAACGTGCGGGCGACGAGACTTTCATTGATGATCATCGAGAACGCCATCAGCAGGGCGGCGCCACCGGTCACGACGGTTGGTCCGTAGGCCTTCTTGAGGATCATGGCGATGCCACCCGCCGAGGGATATTTGTTCGATACCTTGATATAGGAATAGGCGCTGAAGCCGCTGATAACGGCGGCCAGCAGGAAGGCGAGCGGAAACAGCGTGCCGGCCAGTTCGGCCACCTGGCCGGTGAGGGCAAAGATGCCCGCGCCGATCATCACGCCTGTGCCCATGGCCACAGTGCCCGGAAGCGTCAGACTGCCTTTCTCGTAAGAACTAGCCATTACAGCTTCAATGTCCTAAGGCGCAGCGCGTTGCCGATCACCGACACCGATGACAGGCTCATTGCTGCGGCCGCGATCATCGGGCTCAGCAACAGGCCGAACACGGGGTAGAGCACGCCTGCCGCCAGCGGCACGCCCAGCGTGTTGTAGACGAAGGCGAAGAACAGGTTCTGCCGGATATTGCGCATCGTCGCGCGGCTCAGCGCGGTCGCCCGGGCAATGCCCAGCATGTCGCCTTTCACTAGCGTCACGCCGGCGCTTTGCATGGCCACATCTGTGCCGGTGCCCATCGCGATGCCGACATCGGCCTGCGCCAGCGCCGGGGCGTCATTGATGCCGTCCCCCGCCATCGCCACCACCGCGCCGCCCGCCTGCAGCTCGCGCACGATCCGGTTCTTGTCCTCCGGCGAGACATCGGCGTGCACGTCGTCAATGCCCACCTGCCGGGCCACGGCCCGTGCTGTCGCCTCGCTGTCGCCGGTCAGCATCACCACTTTCAGGCCCTGTGCGTGCAGCCGCGCAATCGCTTCTTTCGTGGTTGCCTTGATCGGGTCGGCGACGCCGATCAGGCCCGCCGCTTTTCCATTGACCGCCACGAACATCACGGTCTGGCCGTCTTCCCTGTATGACTGGGCGGCCTCGCCCCGCGCGTCATCGAATCCGCCAATCCGGCGCATCATCTTCGCATTGCCGATGGCGACCGACTTTCCATCCACCGTACCCTGAGCACCTTCGCCCGTAACGGACTCGAAGTCCTGGGCCATGCTCGTCTTGATGCCGCGTGCTTCCGCGCCGCGCACGATGGCGGCTGCCAGCGGGTGCTCGCTCGCCGCTTCGACGGCCGCAACAAGCGTCAGCAGTCCGGTTTCGTCCCAGCCCTCGGCGGGCTCCACGGTGACCAGTTTCGGCTTGCCTTCGGTCAGTGTGCCGGTCTTGTCGACGACGACAGTGTCCACTTTCTCCAGCGTCTCCAGCGCTTCGGCATTGCGGATCAGGATGCCGTTCTGCGCACCCTTGCCCGTGCCCACCATGATCGACATTGGTGTTGCAAGGCCCAGGGCACAGGGGCAGGCAATGATCAGCACGGCCACGGCATTGACCAGCGCAAAGGCCAGCGCCGGGTCCGGCCCGAACAGGGCCCACACGATGAACGTCAATACGGCTGACGCCACAACTGCCGGCACGAACCAGGCTGCGACAATATCGGCCAGCCGCTGGATTGGCGCCCGCGAGCGCTGCGCCTCGGCCACCATGCGCACGATCTGCGCCAGTACCGTATCGTCGCCCACCCGCGTCGCGGTCATCACCAGGCTGCCGGTCGTGTTTAGCGTGCCGCCGGTGACTGCATCGCCTGCCGCTTTCGCCACCGGCACGGGTTCGCCCGTCACCATGGATTCGTCGATGGAGGAATGTCCCTCGGCCACCTCGCCGTCCACCGGTACTTTCTCGCCGGGGCGGATGCGCAGCCGGTCGCCGGATTTGACCGTGTCAAGATCGACATCTTCCTCGCTGCCATCCGCGCGGATGATCCGCGCCGTCGGCGGCGTCAGCTGCAACAGCGCGCGTATCGCGCCGGACGTCGCGCTGCGCGCGCGCAGTTCCAGCACCTGCCCAAGCAGGACGAGCGCCACAATGACAGCAGCGGCTTCGTAATAGACATGGACGTTACCGTCCATGTCCCGGAAATCATCAGGGAACAGGCCCGGCGCAATGGTCGCGACCAGGCTGAACAGGAAGGCCGTACCCACGCCCAGCGCGATCAGCGTGAACATGTTCGGGTTCATGGTTTTGACCGAGCGCCAGCCGCGCACGAAGAAGGGCGCCGCGCCCCACAGCACGACCGGGGCGGCCAACGCCAACTGGATCCATTGCGCCACGCCGGGTGGGAATATCCCGTGCAGGGGCTGGCCCGGAATCATGTCGCCCATCGCATAGACAAACAAGGGCAGGGCAAACGCAGTGCTGATCCAGAACCGGCGCGTCATGTCATCCAGTTCGCTTGTGTCCTCGTCGACCGACACGGTTTCCGGTTCCAGCGACATGCCACAGATCGGGCAGCCGGTGTTCGACGTCTCGCGCACCTGCGAGTGCATCGGGCAGGTCCACACGGTGCCGGAATAATGTTCCGGCACGTGATCATAGGCCGTGCCGGCTTTCGCCGCAGCGCTGCCGCCATGGCAGCAGGCATCCGCCGCAGGCGCGTCGGCTGTCTTGTGTGTGTGATGTGTATGATCGTGGGAAGACGTATCCATGGTGCGTTCGCTCCGTTTGATGTGTCTTGCTTCCATATAATACCCCATTGGGGTATACACAAGGGGAGTGACGATCGCCCCCACCTGTCCTGCAAGGCCGGGCCTCTCCCCCAAATTTCCTCTGCAGACCTTTTGCCGGGACGGCAAAATGCGTCGCACGTCTCCGACCGTGACAGGTCTGTGGCTAAGCTAAGCGCCATGACCCGAAATGTTCCCGATCCCGCACAGACACGCCGCCGCGTTGCCCGCGCCTGGCCCCTTATGCGCGCCGCGACACGGGCGCTGCGCCTCTATGTGCAGGCCGTGATGCTGCTGGCACCGGGCGGCGCCCGGACGCGCCTGTTGCCGGGCACATCGGCCAGTGTCGCCATGCTGGAACATGCCTTGCGCTGCCTGCTGATCCTGATGGGCCGCAAGGCGCCGCCACCGGTGCATGCGCCATGGGCGGCGGGCCTGGCGGGCACGGGCCGATCATCTCGCCCCGGCGCTGCCCGTGTGTTTTCCGTCGCCGTCGGTAAGGCCTTTGCGGGCGCGTTCCGTCCACGCGCCACACCCGCGCCACCCCCGTCGTACCCCCGTGCCACGCCCTTGCCACCGACGCCCGGCGCCCGTGACGTCCACCTCACGCACAGCCTCGACCTGCTGGCCGAGGCCTTCCGAAATCCGGAACTGCATGCCCTGCGCATGGCAGCTTACATAAAATCCCGTGGCGGGCGCCTGCGCCCCGCACCGGCCATCCGACCGGATGCCGAAACATGCCTCATCGTCAGCGATCTTGTCTCCAACCTGCCGCCAGCGGCTGCGTACCAGGGCTCCCCTGCGCCGGGCTTTCGTGCTGGCCGATCAAGCTTTGCCCCCCGCACCAATATCTCCGTGTCCCCGGCGCAGGCAGGGGCGGCGAATCCCGCCCTATTCAGGCTGCGCGGGTTCCACCAAAACACCCTCTGTCTCCAGCGCGCGCAGCACATCGCTCGCCATCCAGGTTTCCGCGTGCGAAATCTGGTGTTCACGCTTCAGTTCGAGCCCGAAGGGCAGGACAAGTGTTTCTGATGGGCCGACGGGAACGGTCTCATGCTCGGCGAACAATGAGCGCGGCTCCGGCGTCGGCAGCATCGCCGCCAGCAGGAAGCCCCCGGCAAGGATCGCCCCGGCCCACACATTCGATTTGAATACGCCCAGTGCGTCCTGCTCCTGGCTCGTTTTGAGCTGCACCACCTGCCACACGCCATGCGCAAAGAATGCCAGCCCTGTCACAGCGCCCGCCCGGACCGACCCGTTGAGCGCGGCCGCCAGTGCCACCAGCGCCGCTGCACCCATATGGAAGCAGAAGCTCGCCAGCACCGCCCGCTTGCCGAACAGGCGCGCGGTCGACCGCACGCCGATCAGCGCATCGTCTTCGCGGTCCTGCAGGGCATAGATCGTGTCATAGGCAATCGTCCACAGGACCAGCCCGGCATAGAGAATGAACACCGGCACCGACAGGCTGTCCGCCGTCGCCGCGCCGACGAGAACGCCCCAGTTGAAGGTCAGGCCCAGCCAGGCCTGCGGCCACCAGGTCACCCGTTTCATGAACGGATAGGCCGCCACCAGCGGCAGCGCACACAAGGCCACAAGTTTCGCGTCGCCCGGCAGGCAGGCCCACACGGCCAGCCCCACCGCCAGCTGCACACCGAGGAACGTGAACGCCTCGCGCAATGTCACCGCGCCCGACGGCAGCGGCCTCAGCGCCGTACGCGCCACCTGCGCATCGAAATCCTTGTCGGCAATATCGTTCCACGTACAGCCCGCGCCGCGCATCGCCACAGCGCCCAACAGGAACAGCGGCACCCAGAACAGGTCGACCAGGTACAGCCCCGTGCGCATCCGCTCGAAGGCGAGGCCAATCAGGCAGGGCAGGTAAAGCAGCCAGATGCCGACAGGCCGGTCCAGCCGTGCCAGCATGGCATAGGGCTGCATCCAGTCAGGCAGCTTTGCCAGCAGCCCGGGCAGGGCGCTGTCAGCCGGAATGGCTTGCAGGCTGGGCCTGCTGGTGGTGTTGAACTTGTTCATTTCGCGGCTTATACAGCGAAACGCGCCCTTTCACAGCCTCAAGCAACCATCGCGCGAACGCTCATCCCGCCGTCAGTTCGAAGGCGTATTGCTCGGTATCCACGCTGGCCTGCGCCCTCTCGTTATAGCGGGGCCCTTTCACCGCCTCGGGCGCGAACACTGCATCGAGATGGGCCACGTGCTCAGGCGCCAGCGCTACCTGCGCTGCGGCGAAATTGTCCCGCAAATGCTTGGCGCTGGTCGTGCCGGGGATCGGCACGCAATCCGGGTCCTTCACCAGCGTCCAGGCAATCGCCAGCTGCGACATCGTACAGCCAACGTCGCTGGCCATTTCCTGCGCCTGTTTCAGCAGCGGCAGGTTCTCGGTCCAGTAGGGCTCGGTCCAGCGCGGGAAGATGCGCCGCATGTCGGCGGCATGGTAATCCTTCGGTGCGGGGGGATTGTCGGCGAGGTAGCCGCGCCCTACAGGCGAGAACGGCACGAAGGTCACGCCCAGCTCCTTGCAGGCACCCAACACCGCGATCTCCGGGTTGCGCGTCAGCAGCGAGTATTCAGACTGCATCGCCGACACCGGGTGCACCGCATGCGCCCGGCGCAGCAGGCCCTCACCCATTTCCGACAGGCCGACCATGCGGATCTTGCCCTCACTCACGAGGTCCGCCATCGCGCCCATGGAATCCTCGATCGGCACATTCTTGTCGGGCCGGTGCATGTAGTAGAGGTCAATCACATCGCGCTGCAGCCGCTTCAGGCTCGCCTCGCAGGCCGCCTTGATGCTCTCAGGTCGCGCATCGATCCGCCGCTGCTCGCCATCGAACAGCAGCACGCATTTGCTCGCCTGCAGGTAGTCGTTCTTCCGGTCCTTCAGCGTTTCGCCGATCAGCGTCTCGTTCTTGCCGAAGCCATAGATCGTCGCCGTGTCGAGAAAATTGTATCCGAGATCGAGCGCCTCGTGCAGCAGCGCCGCCGCATCACCCTCATCCGATGGCGGGCCATAGCCATGATGCAGGTTCATGCACCCTAGTCCTACAGGATAAACCGTGTCCGACCCCAGCTTGCGCGGTGCTATACTCATGATGCTGCTCTCTGATGTTTTGGTTCCAGGCGCAGACTAGGCGCTAGGCGCTGCCGGGGGCAAGTGGGCCGCTCAAACGCCGCCGAAAACGGGGCGGCCTACTGCGTGCCTTAACTCACGACAAAGCGCTCAAACGATGTTAGCCAATGTGTACGCAAGACAGTTCGGGGACGCAGATTGCAGAAGTTTATCCAGGAACAACAACGCCGGAACGTGTTCCGCGTCGCTTCGATCTATGCGGTCGGCGGCTGGCTATTGATGTAGCTCGCGGTCGTTCTCGAGACGACTTTGCTGCTCCCCAGCTGGTTTGATACGCTGATCACGATCCTCGTGCTGATCGGCTTCCGGGTCGTTGTTTTCGGGGCATGGGCGTTCGAGATGACGCCGGACGGGTTGAAACCCACCGGCAGGGTCGATCCGGAATCAAGCGTCGCGGGCCGCACCGGCAAGCGGCGCGACATTGTCCTCGCTGCCGCAGCGGCCCTCCTCGTGGTGGTCATTATCGGCGACCGAGTCATGCCTTCCGGCAAGGCCGCCGCCAACCAGAAGTCGGTCGCCTCGGAAGACTTTTCCATCGCCGTCCTGCCGTTTGCGGACATGAGCCCGGATGGCGACCAGGAATATTTCGCCGATGGCATTTCCGAGGAATTGCTCAATGTTATGGCCCAAGCGCCCGGCCTCGCCGTGGCGGGGCGCACATCCTCGTTCGCCTTCAAGGGGCAGAACACGGACCTGCGCGAGATCGCCCAGATTCTCGACGTTGCCCATGTGCCCGAAGGCTCCGTCCGCAAGTCCGGCAACAAGGGCCGCGTCACGGCCCAGCTCATCCGCGCCGACAATGGCTTCCACATGTGGTCCGACACCTATGATGGCGACCTGACTGACATCTTCGCCGTGCAGGACGAGACCGCCAATGCCATCCTGACAGAGCTGAAGCCGCAACTCATGGGCAAGGTTACGCCCATCGCGGCCCCGCGCATGGACATTGCCGCCTACGACCTCTACCTGCTCGCCCAGCAGAAGGCTGCCCTCAACACGATGGCCGGCTTCAAGGATGCTGCTGACGCCCTCGACAAGGCCCTCGCCATCGATCCGGATTTCGTTCCCGCCCTTGCATGGCGCGGCTATTACGAGCTGATGATGTCTGATGGAGAGGGCGCCGCCGGAGACATTCCGGCCGAGGAAGCCATCACGCGTGCGGACCAATGGACCAGCCGCGCGCTCAAGCTGGACCCCGTTCTGCCGATGCCCTCTTCGCCCGTGCCGGGCTGTTCTCGATGGGGTTTGATGCCGGGACCCGGAACAAGGCGGGTGCACTTTATGAACGCGCCCTCGCGATCAAACCCAATTTTGCACTTGCAAGGAATGACTACGGCTATTGGCTGAACGACCAGAAACGGTTTGACGAGGCCATTGCGCAATTCGAAGTGGCGCTGGCGCGCGACCCGGCCCAAAGCGACCTAAACACAAATTTGTTGGCTTACTACGGCCGCCTGGGTGACTTCGATAAGGCGCGCGCCCAGGTCGACAGATGGCTCGCCATCTCACCGGAGAATCCGGGACCTCACGCGTTCAGGGCGTCTCTGCAGGAAGCTTCCGGCAATCTGGCAGAAGGGCTGAAGTTTCGTCGCAAGGTGCTCGCCATGGCGCCGCACGATCCGAGAGCATCGCCAGACGTTCATTTCGGCGAACTGGGACTGGGGGAATTCCAGACGGTCCTGAAAGCTGACGAGCCTTATTTGCGCTATCGGGCGATGGTCCTGATGGGCCGCAAGGATGATGCGCGGGCGCTGGTCAGGCAGGAAACGGATGCGCGACCGGACTTTCCGCAACAGCAGTCCGACTATCTCGATGTCCATAACAGCATCCACGATTGGGCAGAAGTTGCTCGCTACTATGATGAAGCCTGGGGCAGCCCGGAATCCTTCCAGCAGGCCTGTATCTGGCCGCCCTACACATACGTCCTGCCGGCCCTGCTCGACGCCGGGCACCGGGACGCGCCTGCCATGCTGGCGGCGGCAAGACGGGCCATTGATGCGGATCGCGCGTCTGGTTTCCGGAACGCCAACTACGATATGAACGAAGCCGGGATATATTTTCTCGAGGGCCATCCGGGCAAGGCGACGGACCTGTTGGAACTGGCCTATTCGAAGGGCAAGCGCGACATCTACCTGTTCATCTATCCCAGCCTGAACGACGCGCCCAGGCCCCGGCTTGAAGCCCTTGAGGCCAAGGTCGCCGCCGACATCAATGCCGAACGCGCCATGCTGGGCTGGCCCGCCATCGAGATGCCGAAGGCCTATCGCGCAGACTAGAGCAGGGTGGGTTGAGTATCGCGGACATATTCCCGATCCCAGACTTTTCACGCAAGAGAAGGGTGTTTTAGTTTATGGAAACACATGCGCGCGTCGATGTGGGGTGCTGCACGGCCTACTGGACGATGCAGACCGGGCACAGCCTTGTCAGCGAAATCTCAGTCGATCGGTCCGGTCATATTTACGAGACATATTTTGTCTCAAAACGAGGCCTTGAGGGCCTCACGGCCAATGCGCTGCTTGATCACGTAAAGGCAGCTCATCTGAATTATGATCATGATGCGGACATCCGAATCTCGGCCTGCGTGGCTGAGGATCGTCTCGGCGAAATATTCTGCGCACTTGATGTATGCATTGCAGACAAGTCCAGACTGTTCAGAAAACGCCCTCCGTTTTATCAATTTTACCAATCTACGGATATTCCCCTCTCGCTGCGTTGGGACGCGTTCAAACGGTTCAGGGAAGCACAGGAAACGCAGGTGCCATTTCTCCTGATCGAAGGTCAGACAGGCAGCCCCAGTTGGGGCGACAGCGAAACGGCCAGCATGATATCAATCGACAGTCTGGCGCAGCTGGAAGCCAGACTGAAGGCGGCGCTCTGCGTTATTCCGGCAAAAGACTATTGCACCTTCAATCTTGGTGTTCTCGATACCCGGAATAATGACCAGCCATTCAACCAGGCCGCCTATTGTCTTGCAGACCAGTGGCCGCTTACGCTCAGGCGACACCCTGATGGCGGCTAATATCATTGAGTTCGCGTGCGCCGCGCGGGTTCTGGGAGATGATTCCAGCTGAATCCAACAGACAATCACACAGGCAAGCTGGGCACCGAAGGTTGATGCCGGTTATCGGCTTAGCTGATCGAAACGGTCTTGCGGTTGACGAACGACTTGATACCGTCCGCCGCGAGTTCGCGTCCGTAGCCGGACTGTTTTACCCCGCCAAAGGGCAGCCGCGGATCTGAGGCAACCAGTGCGTTGACGAAGGTGGAACCTGCTTCAAGGTCGCGCACGGCCTGTTCGATCTCGCCCTCATCCTGCGTGAAGATCGCAGAGCCGAGGCCGTAATCGCTCCGGTTGGCCCTGCTGATCGCCTCGCTCAGGCTTTTGACGCGCCAGACATTCGCCACCGGTCCGAACATTTCCGCGTCCGCGCCCGGCGTGCCGTCCGGTGCCTCGGCCAGCACCTGCGGTGCAAACCACCAGCCTTTGTCATCCACCTTTGCCGGCGTGCTGATCCGCTTCGCGCCGCCCTTCAGCGTCGCCGCGACCTGCTCGGCCAGTTCGTCGCGGATCGCTTCTGTCGCCAGCGGCCCGATATCCGTCTCCTCCAGCAGCGGATCGCCGACGCGCAGCGCTTGGATCTTCTCCACGAAGGCCTCGGTGAACGCGTCGTAGACATCGGCGTGAACGAAGAAACGCTTCGCCGCGATGCAGGACTGGCCATTATTCCGTGTGCGTGACTTCACCGCCGTATCCACCGCCTTGTTCATGTCAGCTGACGGCATCACGATGAACGCGTCCGATCCACCGAGCTCCAGCAGCGACGGCTTCAGCTCCTCACTGGCAACACTGGCCACGGCCCGCCCGGCGGGGCCCGAGCCGGTCAGCGTCACGGCTTTCACGCGCGGGTCGCGGATAATGCCCTCGACGGCTTTCGAGCCGATAAGCAGCGTCTGGAAACAACCGTCCGGGAATCCGGCCTCGCGAAACACCGCCTCGATATTCATGGCCGAGCCCCAGACATTCGAGGCATGTTTCAACAGGCCGACATTGCCCGCCATCAAGGTCGGTGCGGCAAAGCGGAAAACCTGCCAGAATGGAAAATTCCACGGCATCACGGCCAGCACCGGGCCAACCGGCAAGTGGCGCACATAGGAGCGTTTCGCCTCGGTCTTGATCGGCTCGTCGGCCAGGTAGGCTTCTGCATGCTCGGCATAGTGGCGGCAGACGAGGGCGCATTTCTCCACCTCCGCCACGGCTTCGCGCAGCGGCTTGCCCATTTCCAGCACCATCGTGCGGGCATAGGCGTCCTTTCGGTTCTCCAGGATGTCGGCGGCCTTGTGCATCAGGCGCGACCGCTCGGTGAAGCTTGTCAGGCGCCATGTCCGGAAGCTGTCATCCGCCCGTTCGATGGCTGCATCGAGATTGGCGCTGGCCAGCGGCGTAAAGCTTTGCAGCACGTCTCCGGTGGCGGGGTTGATCGAGGTGACGACTGGCGTGCTCATGAGGCGATCCTTCGGCTTAACTTCAATCCTATATAGGCATATAGAGCGCCAATGAGTTCCATGCCTCGCCTTTTCGTGAACAGTGATCTTGTCGAAGGAGAAGCCTTTGCGCTCGACGAGGGGCAGGCAAACTACCTGATCCGCGTCATGCGCCTTGGCTTGGGTGACGCCGCCCGCGTCTTCAATGGCCGCCACGGTGAGTGGCGCGCCGAGATCAACAAGATTGAGGGCCGCCGGGCCGAATTGACGCCCGTGGACCAGTTGCGCCAGCAGGAGACGAACGGCTGCGCGCAGCTGACGCTCCTCTTTGCCCCGGTGAAGAAGTCCGAGACCGATTTCATCGTCGAGAAGGCCACCGAGCTTGGCGCTGCCCGGATCCAGCCCGTGATCACCGAACGCACCCAGACCCGGACCGTCCGCCTCGACCGGTTCCAGAAAATCGCCCTCGAAGCGGCCGAACAGACCGAACGCCTTGACCTGCCGGACGTGAGTGACGCCACCAGCCTCGACGCGGCGCTGGCGGCCTTGCCATTCGGCACGGCGCTGATCTTCTGCGACGAGGCGGGCGACGAGGCAGAGGCGCCCTGGGGCGGCCAGTCCGGCCGGGCCCGCCCGATGGCGGAAATACTGCCGGCCCTCAAGGGCCAGCCCGCTGCCATCCTGATCGGTCCCGAAGGTGGCTTCAGCCCCGCCGAACGCGCCCACCTGCGCGCCCGCGCCAGCACTCATCCCGTCAGCCTCGGCCCGCGCATCCTGCGCGCCGAAACGGCTGCAGTGGCGGCGATGACCTTGTGGCAGGCCTTGTGTGGGGATTGGGGTTAGGTCTACCGGCTCGTCCTTCGACTTCGCTCAGGATGAGCTTCTGCAAACATGGCCCCGGAGGGCTCATCCTGAGCGAAGTCGAAGGACGGGCCCGGGCTTGTTGTCGGCCTAGAACGACCAGCGCTTCAGCGGCATGGGCACGTCGTCGACCCAGCGGCGCTTCCAGTCGAGTACGACGCCGACGCGGTGATCGATCTTGCCGTCCCAGTGCGGTTGCAGGCCGACGGCCTGCAACAGGTCGAACAATTCCTGCGCGATGGCGATATGAGCGACGTCCATCTCCGAACGCGCCGCGCCATAGCTGAAATACAGTCCGTGGCCTTCAACGGCGCTTTCGGTGTCCTGCTGGTGGAAAAAGACATAGCCCCGGGCGAGGTGGCCCATGGCTTCGTAGTCTTCAATCTCGACGCCGATTTCGGCAGCGCCGCAATTGCCGCAGCAAGTGAAGTTTTGCCGGGCGACAATGCCATTGTCTTCCAGCGTGTCCATGGCCAGTTCGAGGCGGTCATAGTCGGTCAGCACCGGCCAGTTTTCCTGCTCGTCGACCAGTGCCTGCACCGCCGTGACCAGCACCTGGCGCACCTCCACCCGGCGGTCACGTTCGGACATGGTCGTCTCGAAGTCCTCGGTGAGTTCGAACAGAATGTCTTCGATCTCATCGATTTCCTCATAGCCGCCCCGTACGTGGATATGTGCCCACATTTTCAGGTCGTCACGCTCGTCTGCCTTCAGCCTGTTCACGCTAGTCCCTCTAAAATCTCAGTTTGAAGGTTAAGATAACCCGGTTGGCGTTCGGATGAAACATCCCTATGTGCACTTCCATCGCCGATTCATGGGAGGCACCTGATGACCACACCGACGTCGGACATCGACGAGTCCTCCGCACGTATCGAATCCAAGTCCGAACTGGTTGATTATCTTGCCGCAGGGTCAAAGCCCATGGCGGACTGGCGGATCGGCACGGAACACGAGAAATTCGGCTTCATCAAGGACGGCTTGCGCCCGCTGCCGTATGAGGGCGACGCCTCGATTCGCGCTATGCTTGAAGGCCTGCGCGACCAGTTCGGCTGGGAGCCGATTGTCGAGGGTGGCCACCTGATCGGCTTGAAACAGAACGGCGCCAGCGTCTCGCTCGAGCCCGGCGGCCAGTTCGAACTCTCCGGCGCGCCGCTCGAAACCATCCACCAGACCTGCAATGAAGTCGGGCGCCATCTGGAAGAAGTGCGCCAGGTGGCTGAACCACTGGGTGTGGCGTTCCTTGGTGCCGGCGCCAGCCCGCTCTGGAGCCTTGCGGAAACACCGGTCATGCCCAAGGGCCGCTACCGCATCATGACCAATTACATGGACAAGGTCGGCCGCCTTGGCCGCCAGATGATGTTCCGCACCTGCACCGTGCAGACAAATCTCGATTTCGGCTCGGAAGCCGACATGGTGAAGAAATTCCGCGTGTCGCTGGCCTTGCAGCCGCTCGGCACGGCCCTGTTTGCCAACTCGCCTTTCCTCGACGGGCGCCCGAACGGCTTCGTGTCCTATCGCTCGCAGATATGGACAGATACCGACCCCGACCGAACGGGCATGTTGCCTTTCGTGTTCGAAGAGGGGTTCGGCTTCGAGCAATATGTCGACTATGCGCTCGACGTGCCGATGTATTTCGTCCGCCGCAAGGGCGAGTATCTCGATGCCAGCGGCCTCAGTTTCCGCGACTTTATGGCCGGAAAGCTGCCGATCCTGCCGGGCGAAAAGCCAGCCATGGACGATTATATCGATCATCTCTCGACGATTTTCCCGGAAGTGCGCCTAAAGCAATTCCTCGAAATGCGCGGGTCCGATGCCGGCCCGTGGAGCCGCCTGTGCGCCTTCTCCGCTTTCTGGACGGGCCTGTTGTATTGCCCGGACTGCCTCGATGGCGCTTGGGACCTCGTGAAGGACTGGACGGCAGCCGACCGCGAATCGATGCGCCAGGGCGTGCGGACACTGGGCTTGCGGACGCCTATTCCCGGCGGCGGTTCGATGCAGGACCTCGCCAAACAGGTGCTCGTGCTCTCCCGGCAGGGCCTGAAGAACCGGGCGAACCTCTCCACGTCAGGGGACGACGAGACCGGCTACCTCACCGAACTCGATGACATAGCAACCACCGGCCTCACCCCTGCCGACCGCTTGCTGGCCCGCTATTACAGCGCCTGGAATCGCGATGTGCGACCGATTTTCGCGGAAGAGGCGTATTAGGGGCGCGCTTTTGCGCCTTTGGAGCTGCGCATAAGCACAAATTGCCTTGAGCCTTTGCCCGGCGCATGGTCAAACTGGCCCCCTGCGCGGATGGCGCACCACAGACTGCAACGAGCCTGGGGAGGGCCACTGTGACAGACATTCCAGTATCAAAAACGGATCCCGTGGCGGGAGACACCAGCTTTTTCGGACACCCGAAGGGCCTGCTGATCCTGTTCCTGACCGAGATGTGGGAGCGCTTTTCCTTTTACGGGATGCGCGGCCTGCTGATCATCTACCTAACCCAGCACTTCCTGTTCTCGGACGAGAAATCGGCGCTGATCTACGGCGCCTATACGGCGCTGGTCTATGTCATGACGATCATTGGCGGCACGCTCGCCGACAAGTATCTCGGCCAGCGGAAAGCCGTGACATTCGGGGCAATCCTGCTGGTCCTCGGGCATTTTGGCATGGCGTTCGAGGGCTCCGGCTCGCAACAGATCGCCACGATCAACGGCGCCGAATACGAACTGACCCTTGATGGTCGCGGCGGCGACGGCAACCAGATCATCGTTCAGGGCGACAAGGTCTCCCCGATCAGTTTCGACAATGAAACCAATGAACTCGTGATCGGCGACCCGGCACTGATGGGCCTGCCCGAGCGTATCGACCGGGCCAGCTATGACACGAAGATCATCCAGCAGGACCTGTACAAGAACATCCTGTTCCTGTCGCTTGCCCTGATCATTGCCGGGGTCGGCTTCCTCAAGGCGAATATCTCGACCATCGTGGGCGCACTCTACGGTGTCGGCGACGCACGCCGCGATTCCGGTTTCACCCTGTTCTACATGGGCATCAACCTCGGCGCATTCCTGTCGTCGATCACCTGCGGGATCCTCGGCATCGTCTATGGCTGGGCTTGGGGCTTTGGCCTGGCAGGCATCGGCATGCTGGCTGGCCTGGTCGTGTTCCTCTGGGGCCAGAAATACCTTGGTGGCCGCGCGGATCCGCCGGATGCTGAAAAGCTGCGGCAGTCTGTTCTTGGCCCGATCAACGTGGAATGGGCCTGCTATCTCGCCGGTCTCTTGATGATCGGTGTTTCGATGCTGCTCGTGATGAATGAAGAGATTGTCGGCGGCATTCTTGGCCCGATCGGCATCCTGATGTTCCTGTTCCTCGTCGGATACGCGATGCTGCGCCTCAAAGGGACTGAGCGGAACCGGATGTTTGCCGCGATCTATTTCGTGCTGGCGCAGATCCCGTTCTGGGCTCTGTTCGAGCAGGCGGGTTCTTCACTGAACCTGTTCACGGATCGCCTTGTTGACCGTTCACTGTTTGGTTGGTCGGTTCCGGCGCCGGTGTTCCAGTCACTCAATGCCGCCTTCATCTTCATTTTTGCGCCGATCATCGCCTGGTTGTGGATATGGCTGGCCAAGCGTGACAAGGAACCATCGACTCCGGTGAAATTTGCCATTGGCGTCTTCGGTGTCGGCCTTGGCTTTCTCGCCCTTGTGGCAGGCATCCAGACGGTCGGTCCGTCGGCCATGACGCCGGTCCTGTTCATTTTCCTGATCTACTGGATACACACGATGGCAGAACTGATGCTGTCACCTGTCGGCCTGTCAGCCGTGACCAAGCTCGCGCCAGCACAAGTCGTTGGCATGACGATGGGCGCCTGGTTCCTCTATTCGGGACTGTCGAATTTCCTCGCCGGCATTATCGCCCGGTCCACGGGGTCTGAGACCATTGGCGGCCAGTTGACCGATGTCGCTGCGGCTAAGGCAACCTATATCAGCGTCTATAGTTCGGTGGGCTATATCGGGATCGGCATTGCGGTCGTGATGTTGCTGATCTCGCCGCTGATCAAGAGCTGGATGAAAACGGACGAAGGCACGATGGTCTAGCCGTGCTACGAGGCTCAAACAAAAGGGCGGCCTTAGCGGGCCGCCCTTTTTCGTTTCGGATGAAAACAGGTCTATCGCATCGGGGGATTGAAGGGATCGGTCGGCAGGCCGCGTTTGATCCAACCGTCACCGGAGCCAAGATGACCCGTCATGCCTTCGGTCACGTTGAACACGTGGGCGAAGCCTTCTGCGGCCAGTTTCTCGGCCGCAGAGGTCGATCGGTTGCCTGATTTGCAGATCACTGCGACGGGCTGCTCGAGATCGCCGTAAACGGCTCCCCGCGCGCGTGCCACAAAGTCGATATCCTGAAGTGTGGCACCCACACTATCACGCGGCATGCCGGTCATGGCCCATTCTGACGGCGTGCGCACGTCGATCAGGATGAGCTCGCCTTTCTGGGACATCTGGAAAGCTGAATCGGCACTCAGGGTTTCCACATCCGCCATCGCCGCGCCGCCAAAGCCGAGGGCCCCGCATACCAGTCCCAGGAACTGAACTCTCATCGCCGTCACTCACCTCTGCGCCGCCAGGGGGCTTGGCCCTTGGTCAATGTCGCAACAAAGTGGCAAAACCTCCGTGAGGCCGCAAGAGTCTCCCGTTAAAATGACAGGAATTTTATCCGGCGCCGCCTACGGTCAAGGCACCGACCTTAAGGGTTGGCTGTCCGACGCCCACCGGCACTGACTGCCCGCCCTTGCCGCACACGCCGACGCCGTCATCCATGGCGAAATCGTTGCCGATCATAGAGATCTGCTGAAGCACGGTTGGCCCATGGCCGATCAGAGTGGCATTCTTGACCGGCGCGACGATCTTTCCGTCCTCGACGAGATAGGCCTCGGTGCACTGGAACACGAAATTGCCGGATGTGATATCGACCTGTCCGCCACCAAAATCGACCGCCCACAGGCCGCGCTTGATCGATGCGACGATCTCGGCAGGGTCCTTGTCGCCGCCCAGCATGACAGTATTGGTCATCCGGGGCATGGTCTGGGCCTCATAGCTTTCGCGGCGGCCATTGCCGGTCGGGGCGACGCCCATCAGGCGGGCGTTCAGCCGGTCCTGCATATAGCCCTTCAGGATGCCGTCCTCGATCAGGACCGTGCGCTGGGTCGGCGTGCCCTCGTCATCGAAGGAAAGCGAGCCGCGGCGTGCCTCGATACTGCCATCGTCGATCACGGTGACGCCTTTGGCCGCCACCTGTTCGCCGATCCGGCCAGCATAGACGCTGGTGCCCTTGCGGTTGAAATCGCCTTCGAGGCCATGGCCGACAGCTTCGTGCAGCAGCACGGCCGGCCAGCCAGGGCCGAGCACGACTTCCATGACGCCTGCCGGGGTCGGAATGGATTGCAGGTTGACCGAAGCCTTTCCGAGGGCGCGGCGGACGAGGTCCTGCCAGCGGCCCGGCTGGATCCACTCGTCATAGGCCGCACGGCCGCCTGCACCAGCGCTGGCGGATTCGCGCCGGCCGCTTTCTTCCAGTGTCACGGAAACATTGAGGCGGACCAGCGGACGTATCTCGGAGAACATCGCGCCGTCCGGGCGGATGATATCGATCTCCCGGTGGCTGCCGGCAAGCGATACCGAGACCTGCACGACGCGTGGATCAAGCGCCCGTGTCCAGGCATCGATCTCGGCGAGCAGGCCGGTCTTGACCGTGAAGTCGGGCGCCGATGTCGGGTCGATCGGCGCATACAGGCGGCGGTTGGTCGGATGCGGACCGTCGGCCAGTTTGCCGGAATAGCCGCGCTTGGCCTGCGAGGCTGTCTGCGCCGCGCGGGTAATCGCGCCCAAGGACAGCTCGGAGCCATAGCCACTGCCCTGCGCTTCGCCAGCGACGACCCGCAGGCCGAAGCCCTGGTCTGTATCAAAGGCGGCCGATTTCAGCCGCCCGTCATCGAACATGAAACTTTCAGAGCGTGAGCGCTCAATGAACAGGTCACCGTCATCTCCGCCGGACACGGCGTCAGACAGGATATCCGCAGCGCGGGCGACATCGAAAGGCAATTGGGTCTGGGTCATCCATCCTAAATGCGGGTGATCGGCGCCCGCAGCAAGGGCAAACCCTGTCATCGACGCACAATCGGCTAGGCTGGTGGCTTGGCGTCGGGCAGGGGCACAGGGTTCGCGTCCGCCGCTCGGGCTTGCCAGGCTTACTGGCGCTTGCTGAGCTGAACATCACGGCCAAAAATGAATTTCAGGATGCGCCGGTCGGAGCGAGAGAGCTCATCCCGGTCAGCCAGGAACTTTCCGAAGCCGGACATGCCGGGCACATGGTCGGAGACGACTTTCATGGTCAGCAGCATCGGCGTGGACAGAAGCATGCCCATGAATGACCAGAGCCAGGCCCAGAGCGCGAACGAGACCAACACGACCACGGCATTGAGCCGCAGTCGTCGGCCGACCATGACCGGGGTCACGAACTGTCCCTCGAACGAGGTCAGGCCCCAATAGACGACCGCAGGCAGGATGGCTGCCGCGGCCGAATCAAAACTTACCAACGCGACGAGGAAGGAAATGCCGACCCCGGCCATCGCCCCAATATAGGGAATATAGTTCAACAGGAAGCCGGCGAGACCGAACAGGACCGGGTCCGGCATGCCGATGGCCCACATTGCGAGGCCGATGGCGACGCCAAGGCCCATATTGATGAGGGTGATGGTCAGCAGGTAGACCGACAGCTGGTTCTCGATCGCCCGGGCCACAGCGAGTGCGCGCCGTTTATCCTTCAGCGTCGGCATCACCTGCACAAGCTTTTCGTAGAACAGGTCTCCGGACGCGATCAGGAAGAAGGCGAGGGTCAGGCAGATCACGACCTGGCCGGCCATGACGGGCATCTTGTCGGTAAATCCGGCCAGGAAGCCCGGCTCGCGAATGGTGACTGTGTCCGTGGCGGGTTCCTTGCCGGCGATGTGTTCGATCTGCTCGGTGGCATCCATGACCGGCTGGACGGTACCTGTCAGCTCATTCAGCTTGTCACCGATTTCTTCGATCATGTGCGGGGGGCCGGCGAGGCGGTCCTGCACGGCACCGGACACGAAATAGCCGAGCGTGCCGATCGAGCCGAGCAGGGTCAGAAGGATGATGGCCGCCGAGACGCCCGATGAGAAGCCGAAACGGTCCATCGCTCGGCGGACCGGGCTGAAGATCAGCGCCAGCATCATCGCCGTGACAATCGGAACAATAAGGCCCGGCGCGATCGTCAGGACGCTCAGGGCCATGATCCAGAAAATGCCAACGAGCGCCCAGCCTTGATGGCTGGGCGCTCGCAGTGTTTCATCCGAATTGCTGGATGCGTCGGAAGTCATCTACGACGCAAGCCACCGAAGACGAGCGATACGACGAAGAGTATGACGAAGATCAGCGCCAAGAGCTTGGCGATGCCGGCGGCCGTGCCTGCAATGCCGCTGAAGCCGAGGACAGCCGCGACCAGCGCGACGACGAGAAAGATGATGGCCCAACGCAGCATGTTGTGTTTCCTTTTCCATTGTGGGTTCTGGAAAATGAAACGACAGGAATGGAAATTGGTTCCACTCCTTTCTAACGTACGTTCAGGGCCCTGCGCGCGAGGGTATCCCGACGATCAGTTCGTCGTGATCTGGAACCGTTCCATCTGGCGCTTGGCCAGGTCCGACTCAGGGTTCAGTTCATCTGCCCGTTTGAAGTCGAAATAGGCGCCCTGGATGTCACCTGTGTGTTCCCTGGCGATCGCGCGATTGTAGTAGGCTGCGTAGAGATCGTGGGAATCGAGTTCGATCGCCTTGTTCAGCGACACCATCGCCGCATTGTAATCCTTGCGCATGATATGGGCCGCGCCCTCGTTGAGGTAGGTCGCGCCTTCGTTCGGGTTCAGCCGTTTGGCGATGTCATAGTCCGAAAGGGCCGCCTCGAGCCTACCGTCACGCATGCGCAACACGCCGCGATTGGTATAGGTGGCGGACTTGTTCGTCAGGTTCATGATCTCGGCTTCTATGGCCTTGGTGCAGATTTTCTCACCGGCGCTGGCGGAAACACGCTGATACTTGGCGGCCTCGTAACAGTCCTTCGCGACGCCGCCTCCGATGATCGATACCTGGGCAATGGCCATAGGTGCCGACAGCGTCAATGCAATCAACGCGAGCGCGGGGAATTTTACCATTGTCGTCTCCCTGTCCTTTTATTTTTTGTAAGAATAGCACGAGTTCCCCCCAGCCGCGAGCGCCTGCGACAATATTGAGCGTCAAAACTGCTGGGTTGCCGGGGCGGTCTGGTATAGACCCATCTGAGCAATTCCAACGAGACGAGGATTCCTTCGTGCGACACTTCTTTGCCGCCTTGTGCGCTTCAATACTGGCTGCACCGGCCTTCGCTGCCGTCCCCGTCGACGGGGCGCTCGGCTTCCAGCCCGCTGCAACACGCATTGCTGAGCGCATCCACTTCTTCCACGATGACTATGTCATGTGGATCATTACGGCGATCACGATCTTCGTGTCGCTTCTGCTGGTCTGGGTCATGGTGCGTTACAATCGCAAGGCCAATCCTATACCGCGCAAGTTCAGCCACAATTCGCTGATCGAAGTGATCTGGACGGTCGTTCCGGCGCTGATCCTGGTCGCGATTGCCGGCCTGTCTTTCCCGAACCTCTACTATCAGGACGTGGTGCCGAACCTCGAAAAGATCCAGACCGAATCAGCCGCCCTGCTGGCTGACGGCAAGTCGGCCGAGTACGAGCGCTACACCAAGAACTATTTCCCGGATGCTGCCGCGAAGGGCTTCGTCAACGTCAAGGCGCAGGGCAACCAGTGGAACTGGACCTATTCCTATCCTGACATCGTTGATTCTGAGGGCCTACCGCTCGAATTCGTTTCGAACTCCATCTACAAGGGCACATCGAACGACCCGACCGACACGGACGTACGTCCGCGCAACCTCGCAGTTGACTATCCGATGGTCATCCCGGCGGGTCGTTATGTTCGCTACTACACCGCTGCCGCTGACGTGATCCATTCGTGGACCGTGCCTGCCTTCGGCGTGAAGACGGATGCCGTGCCAGGCCGCCTCAACGAGGGCTGGTTCCTGGTTGACGAGCCGGGCGTCTATTACGGCCAGTGTTCCGAGCTTTGCGGCGTTGATCATGCCTACATGCCGATCGAGGTGCGTGTCGTGCCGCAGGACCAGTTCGATGCCTGGGCCCAACTGATGCTAGCCGGCGACTATGACGCCGCCGCCGCGTCCGTTCGGACCATGGCCGCCCTTGAGCCGAGCACCCAGCTCGCCGCTAACCATTAAGCTTTCAAAGAAGAGTAGATCCGTCATGCCAATGGATGAAATCGCCCTCGACCATCACGACGATGCCCACGATCACAAGCCCGGCTTTTTCAAGCGCTGGTTCCTGTCGACGAACCACAAGGACATCGGCACACTCTATCTCATCTTCGCGATGTTTGCGGGTATCGTCGGCTACACGCTGTCGGGCCTGATCCGTTGGGAACTGGCTGAGCCGGGCATCGGGCCGATGCTCTGGATCGTCGAACACTTCCAGGGCGTGCAGGGCGACGCGGCCATCACGCATGCCAAGCATTTCTACAATACCGTGATCACCTATCACGGCCTGATCATGATCTTCTTCATGGTGATGCCGGCGCTGATTGGCGGTTTCGGTAACTGGATGGTGCCGCTGATGATCGGTGCGCCGGACATGGCCTTCCCGCGGATGAACAATATTTCGTTTTGGCTGACGGTTGCCGGTTTCGTGCTCGCCTGTATTTCAATGACTGTTCCGGGCAACTCGGCTGGTAACGGCTTCGGCGGCGGCTGGGTTCTGTATCCTCCGCTTTCCTCGACAACGGGCCACCCCGGTCCAGCCATGGACGTGCTGATCCTGTCGCTGCACACGGCCGGTATTGCGTCCATCCTCGGCGCGATCAACTTCATTGTGACCATCCTGAACATGCGTGCGCCTGGCATGACCATGCACAAAATGCCGCTGTTCGCCTGGGGCGTTCTCGTCACGGCTGTCCTTCTTCTGCTCGCACTGCCGGTTCTGGCGGGCGCGCTCACCATGCTGCTGACCGACCGTAATTTCGGATCGCAATTCTTCAATCCGGCAGGTGGCGGCGACCCGGTCATGTTCCAGCACCTGTTCTGGTTCTTCGGTCACCCGGAAGTCTACATCATGATCCTGCCGGCCTTCGGCATCGTCAGTCACATCGTGTCGACCTTCTCGAAAAAGCCGATCTTCGGCTATCTCGGCATGGCCTATGCCATGGTCTCGATCGGCGTCATCGGCTTCGTCGTGTGGGCGCACCACATGTACACGGTTGGTATGAACGTTGACCTGAAAGCCTATTTCATCGCAGCCACCATGGTGATCGCGGTGCCCACGGGCATCAAGATCTTCTCGTGGATCGCAACGATGTGGGGCGGCTCCATCGACTTCAAGGTGCCAATGCTTTGGGCCATCGGCTTCATCTTCCTGTTCACCGTCGGCGGTGTGACGGGTGTGGTGCTTGCCAATGCCGGTATCGACCATGCCCTGCATGACACCTATTATGTCGTGGCACACTTCCACTATGTGCTGTCGCTCGGCGCCGTGTTCGGCCTGTTCGCAGGCTGGTATTACTGGTTCGAGAAGATGTTCGGCATCAAGTATAATGGCATGATCGGCGGCCTGCACTTCTGGCTGATGTTCATCGGTTCGAACGTGCTGTTCTTCCCACAACACTTCCTCGGCCTGCAGGGCATGCCACGCCGCTACATCGATTACGCCGACGGCTTCCACACCTGGCACCTCGTGTCGTCGATCGGTTATGCGATCACGCTTGCCGCCACGCTGGTCTTCTTTATCGGCCTTGCCGAAGCGATGATCCGCCGTCGCAAGGGTGTCGCCAATCCATGGGGCGAAGGTGCAACAACGCTGGAATGGACGCTGCCTTCGCCGCCGCCATTCCACCAGTATAACGAGCTGCCGCACGTCACGAACAAGGGCGGCCACTAGACGCTTGCGTTGCCGACCCCGTCTTCGGGCCTGCACACGGATACGAGAATCGGGCGGCCCTGCGCTGAAAAGGCGTATGGGCCGTTTCGCTTGAATGCCCCATAAGGCTATGACCATGACCGACGCCCCCGCCACTCCCGCAAAGCGCTACGCCACGGCGAGCGATTATGTGAACCTGATGAAGCCGCGCATCATGATGCTCGTCGTCTTCACGGCAGCGGCTGGCCTCATCGCGGCCGCAAGTGTCACGCAGACGCCGATCAATCCGCTGATGGGCGCCATCGCGCTGCTGGCCGTGGCCCTGGGGTCGGGTGCGGCCGGCGCGATCAACATGTGGTTCGATTCCGACATCGACGCGATCATGACGCGCACATCCACGCGTCCGATCCCGTCCGGCGCCGTGCCGCGCGAGGAGGCCCTCGCCATGGGCCTGATCATGTCCGGCGTCTCGGTGATGCTGATGTGGCTGGCGTCGAACTGGCTGGCGGCGGCGCTGCTCGCCTTTTCGATCTTCTATTACGGCGTCATCTACACGATGTGGCTGAAGCGCTCGACGCCGCAGAACATTGTCATTGGCGGTGGGGCAGGGGCGTTCCCGCCGGTCATCGGCTGGGCCGCTGTCACCGGCAACACGCCGCTCGATGCGTGGATCCTGTTTGCAATCATCTTCTTCTGGACGCCGCCGCACTTCTGGGCGCTCAGCCTGCTGGCGCATGGCGAGTACGAGAAGGCCGGCGTGCCCATGCTGCCCGTGACGCATGGCGCCAAGGCGACCCGCCTGCAGATGTTGCTCTATACGATCGTCTTGGTTCCGCTGGCGCTGACGCCTGTCGTGACCGGTCTCGGCGGCTGGATATATGCGGTCACGGCAGTGGTGCTGGGCGCGGTCTTCATGACCTATGCCGTTCGGGTTTTCCGGTCGAAAGCCGGGGATGCCGATTGCACGGCAGCCGAGAAGAAACTGGCGCGCTCGATGTTCCTGTTCTCGATCCTCTACCTGTTCATCGTCTTTGCCGCGCTGATCATCGAGCATGCGACCGGCCTGTATTTCGCTGTGAAGGGTTTCTAGATGACCGACGAGAAAGAGCCGTACGCCGGCGAGTTCATGGATGCGCCGCGCATGGCGCCGGAGGCGATTGCCGCCCGCAAGAGGCGGAATTTCTGGCTGGGACTGGCCCTGTTCGGCTTTGTCGTCCTTGTCGCTGTGACAACCGTCATCCGTCTGTCGAACACCGACCTCAGCGAGGGGGCCGGCTTCTACTACAGCAATAGTGACGGCCGCGCGCCAGTCGGCGAAGCGCCGGCCCTGCCGCCGGGCATGACCGAGGAGCAGGCCGCTCCGCCAGCGGGACTTGAGCCCGGCGAGGCACCGGAATGAAATTGTCCAACCGCAACATGGGTCTCATCGCTGGCGCCGTCTTCGTCGGCATGCTCGGCCTCGCCTTCATGGCTGAGCCGCTCTACAAGAGTTTTTGTCAGGTCACCGGCTTTGGCGGCACGACCCGGATCGCGACGCGTGCGCCGAAGGAAATCCTCGATCAGGAGATTACCGTCCGGTTCGATGCGAACGTGGCCGACACGGCCCTGGTCTTCCGTCCTCTCCAACGCGACCAGAAAGTCAGGATCGGCCAGCACGGCCTTGCCTTTTTCGAGGTCGAGAACCCGACGAGCAAACCGATTCGCGTCATCGCGAGCTATAATGTGACGCCACATTTTGCGGGGCCGTATTTCTACAAGCTGGAATGTTTCTGCTTCGAAGAGCGTGTAATCGCGCCGGGCGAATCGAAGAAACTGCCGGTCGTCTACTTCATTTCCCCAGACATGATCGAGGATCACGTGGCCGGGCAACTTGAGACGATCACGCTCAGCTACACATTTTTCGACAGCACGGCCTATAAAGGCTCGCTCAAGCAGGAAGCCCGGGGTGCGGCGAATTCAGCCCGCCCAGGCTGAACCAGTTGCGTTTTTGGCGCGGAGGGGGCTAAACAGCGCAAAGCTATACGTGATAATTTCAAGGGGTTTTCCAAGCCATGTCCAGCGGCGACGTCAAACACGACTACCACCTCGTAAGTGCCTCACCCTGGCCACTGATCGGCTCGCTGGCCGTTCTGACGCTGGCCGTCGGCGGCGTGACCTATATGAAGGGCCTTTTCGGTCTTGAAAAAGGCACCTGGTGGCTGATGGCTATCGGTTTTGCCATGGTCGCTTATGTGATGATTGGCTGGTGGCGCGAAGTCGCCAAAGAAGGCGCTCTCGGCGACCATACGCCGGTTGTCAGCATTGGCCTGCGCTACGGGATGATCCTGTTCATTGTCTCGGAAGTCATGTTCTTCGTGGCCTGGTTCTGGGGCTTTTTCGAATTCTCGATCTTTGCGCACGCGCGTGTCGGCGACACATGGGATGCGACCAACCCGCTTTATGCCGATGCGCTGTCCCGTTTCAAGGACTGGCCGCCGGTAGGTGTCGAGACGTTCGACCCCTTCCACCTTCCGCTGATCAACACGCTGGTCTTGCTCCTGTCAGGTACCACTGTGACGTGGGCGCACCACGCGCTGCAGCACAATGATCGTTCCGGTGCCAAGCTGGCCCTGTTGCTGACCGTCCTTCTCGGCATGGGCTTCACCGCGCTTCAGGTGATCGAATACAGCCATGCCGGCTTCACTTTTGATGGCACGCTCTATGGTTCGGCCTTCTTCATGGCCACCGGGTTCCACGGTGCGCACGTTGTCATCGGTACCATCTTCCTCGCCATCTGCCTGATGCGCCTGATCATGGGCGGCATGACCGCGCAAAAGCACCTCGGCTTCGAATTCGCTGCCTGGTACTGGCACTTCGTCGACGTGGTGTGGCTGTTCCTCTTCGCCTTCGTGTACGTTGCGCCATACCTGATTTTCGAGGGCGGCAAGTAAGCGCCTTCAAGCGAACCTGGTTCGATCCCAGGCCCGCCGGCGCGTCCAACCGCCCGGCGGGCCTTTTTCTTAAGAGGCCTGCCCCCATGTCGTTTCGTCCGATGCCCGTGCTGACACTGTTCACCGTGCTCAGCCTCGCGCTGCTGGTCTGGCTCGGTAACTGGCAGTATGGCCGCTTCCTCGAAAAGATGGCGCTGGACAAGTCCGAGCTGGAATGGACGGTGATTGACGGAACGGTCGTGCCGGGCAGTGAGGCCATGGTCTATTCCTATATTGACGCGGCTGCCGCATGGCGGCGCTTCGTCGCCATCGACACGGGCGAGGAGATCGTCTTCACGCCGACCGAGGTGATTTACCAGGTCGAGCCGCCACAGCCGTGCCAGGGCCCCGAATGCGGCGCCGGCCTGCGCTTTGCCGCGCGCGGCCTTTACCAGGTGCCGCGCGGGCGCAATGCCTTCAGCGGAACCGACAGCCCGGAAACGGGCATCTTCTACACACTGGATCCCGCTGTTCTCGCGACGCTCCTGCCAGCTGGCGAGGCCAGCCGCGTGCACGGCCGCGTGTTCGAACCTGACACGATCCAACTCAGCGAGAATGGCCGCACCATGGTCAGCGACAATCCGTTCGCCCGTGTCCGCGCCGACTTCAAACTGCCGCCGCAGCGTCATTTCGGTTATGCGATCACCTGGTGGGGGCTCGCCATGGCGCTGCTCGGCGTGTATCTCGCCTTCCATCACCAAAAGGGCCGTCTGCGGCTGCGCAAGGGGAGCGATGCGTGAAATATGTCTCGACACGCGGACAGGCCGCACCGGTTGACTTCATCGGCGCCTGCCTTGCGGGCCTAGCGCCGGATGGTGGCCTATACGTGCCAGAGACCTATCCGCAGATTGCGCCGCCCAGGCCAGATGAACCTTATGCGCACGTCGCCGCGCGCATCCTGTCAGCCTTCGCAGGCGATGCCATTCCCGAGGCCGATATGCTGGCCATGTGTGAACGCGCCTATGCGAGCTTTGCCCACCATTCGGTCGCGCCGCTGACACAGGCCGGTCCCGGCCTCTGGCTGATGGAACTGCATCACGGCCCGACACTGGCCTTCAAGGATGTGGCGATGCAGATCATCGCCCAGCTTTATGACTATATGCTCGGCAAGACGGGCAGGCGCTTGTCCATCGTCTGCGCAACATCGGGCGACACGGGCGGTGCGGCAGCCGCCGCCTTTGCTGGCGCGAAGCATGCTGATCTCTTCATCCTGCACCCGCACGAGCGCATCTCGCCCGTCCAGCGCCTGTTCATGACCACGACCGGCGCGCCCAATGTTACCAATCTCGCCCTCGATGGCGACTTCGATGACTGTCAGGCGATCGTGAAATCCCTGTTCGCCGATAAGGCTTTTGTCGACGGCGTCGGCCTTTCGGGGGTCAATTCGATCAACTGGGCCCGTATCGCAGCGCAGTCAGTGTATTACGCTACCGCGCAGGCCGCCCTCGGCGGCAAGATCCGCTTCGTCGTGCCGAGCGGGAACATGGGTGATGCGCTCGCCGGCTATGTCGCTGCACGATGCGGCTTAATGACCGGCGGTTTCGAGATCGCCTGCGCCGTCAACGAGAATGACGCACTGGCACGCCTGTTCAAAACCGGAATCATGTCGCGTGCGCCGGCGGTGGCGACCCCGAGCCCGGCCATGGACATTTCCGTGCCCAGCAATTTCGAGCGGCTGCTCTATGAAGCCACTGGACGCGACGGCGACGCCGTGCGCAGCGTCTACGACCGATACAAACAAGCGGGCGAGGCCGAGCTGTCTGACGTCGCCAAGAACCGACTCGGCTGCGTTGGCATCACCGCGTCAGCCGTCAACAATGCAGACACGCTTGCCGAAATGGCGACCTTCGAATCCGAGACCGGCTGGCTGATCTGCCCGCATACGGCTGTGGGCACATTCGAGGCGCGCCAGTCGCCGCGCACCGACGTTGTGACCGTGGTGCTGGCGACAGCAGCTGCTGCGAAGTTCCCGGAGACCGTGAAAGAGGCCACTGGCCTCGACGCCCCCTTGCCTCATCGCTGCGGCTCGCTTCTGGCGCGTGGCGAAGTGTTCGACCGCCTTCCGGCAGACGTGGCGGCCGTGCGCGGCGTGATTGAAGCCAAGATGCAAGCGGCCCCCTGATGGCCGTCCTGCAGCGCGATACTTCGATCACGGCAGAACGCGTAGTTCTCACACCCCCCCGCAAGGCCGACTTTGACGACTGGGCCGCGCTGCGTTCGGCGAACCGTGAGCACCTTGAGCCCTGGGAGCCACTCTGGCCGGGCGACGCCCACTCGAAAGCCGACTGGGTGCGGCGCCTGAAAGTCTGGACGACGGCCTGGAAGGCGGGGCAGGCTTATGTCTTCCTGATACGCAACATTTCGGACAATACCCTCATTGGCGGCGCCTCTCTGACACATGTACGCAATTGGCCTGCTTCCAGCGCAAGTCTCGGTTACTGGCTGGGGGCGGACTTTGAAGGCAAGGGCTATATGCGCGAAAGCGTGATCGCCGTGTGCGACTGGGCTTTCGCGGATCTCCGTCTCTGGCGGATTGAGGCCGGGACGCTGGCCGAGAACAACCGGTCGCGTAAAGTCCTCGAAGCGGCGGGCTTCGAGGAAGAGGGCTATGCTCGCGCCTATCTCGAGATTGCAGGTGAGCGGCGTGACCACGTCCTTTTCGGTCTCGTCAGGCATCCGAAACGCAGTTAGCTTCAGCATGATGGCCAAATCCACTACAACGCAGCCTCACGGCAACTGGTACTGGCACGCGCCGTCCCAGCGCCTGCTCATCGAGGCGCCTCAGGCGACCGCCCTTTCCGACCTGTCGGGCGATTGGTCGATAGATGCGCTGGAGCAGATGCTGGAAGGCCTTAGCCGCGGGCGTCTCGGCAAGGCGTTCGGAACCGGCGATGGCCCGGTGCGGTGTGCCTTGCGTCTTTCGAATGGACGCGACGTTCATCTCGTCGGGGCATTCGTCGGACAATCCGAGGCGCGCGGAATGTTGCTGGTTGGTGACGACTTCCCGGAAATCGATCCGTCCGACCTGAAACCGGGTCCGGACCTGGCGCCTGTCTACCAGCCGATCATTTCCCTGCGCGACGGCCGCATCGCCGGCTTTGAGGCGCTGGCCCGCTGGGTCGGCGCGGAAGGCACATCGCCCCCCAGCCGGTACGAAGACGAAGCGCTCGCGTCGAACATGCTTATCCGGTCCGCTGAGACGCTTGCCATGCTGCGGGAAAAATCCGGCCGAGGTGATGTGTTCATGCATGTGAACTTGACGGCCCGCGACCTTGCCCGGGGCACCATGCCTGCCCTGGTCGAGGCGTTGATGAACGGATACAAGCTGCCGCCGGGTGCGCTAAGGATCGAACTGACCGAGCAGGCGGCACTGCGCAATGTCGGCAACGCGCTTGCCGCCGCGATGGCGCTGAAAGCCGTTGGCGCCGGACTTGTGCTCGATGATTTCGGCACAGGGCATTCGTCCTTCGCCTGGCTGGCTGACCTGCCTGCTGATAGCCTGAAAATCGACCATGGCCTGACCTGCCGCCTCGGCCAGAGACGCATCGACACGATCCTGACGACGATTACGCTACTGGCGAGCCGTCTTGGCATGACGAGCACGGCGGAGGGCGTCGAAAACAAGGATGATGCAGTGAAGCTGCGCGGCCTTGGCTTCGACCATGTGCAGGGGTTTGCCTTTGCCCGGCCGATGAATGCCGAATCGGCCGCCGCCTTCCTGGTCGCCTGATCAGGCGGAACCGCCATCGACTTGGAGGCGCCCGGAATCAACACCCATGCGGCCTAACGCTTGCTGCCATTTCAGGTCGTACTCATCACCGAACACGATGTTGTCGTCGGGGTCTCCGACGAGCCAGGCGTTGGCCGCGAGTTCTTCCTCCAACTGCCCGGCACCCCAGCCGGAATACCCTAGCGCGAGCACCGATTTTCGCGGAGCCGCGCTGGAGCCGATCATCAGCAATATGTCGCGAGTGGCTGTCATGCAGAGGGCGCCGTCTATCTCGAGCGTTGCGCCTTCGCTGATCACGTCGTCGGTGTGGATGACGAAGCCGCGCTCGGTGCTGACCGGGCCGCCGTCGAGCACACACGTGTCGGGCACGCCGAGTTCGGTTTCCACATCGAGTTGTTCGAACAGTTCCGGCAGGCGAATGCCGTCCATCGGTTTGTTCAGCACGATACCCATCGCGAAGTCCGGTGAGTGGGCGCAGAGCAGGATGACCGAACGTGAAAACCGCGAGTCGCCGATGCTGGGCAGGGCGATCAGGAGTCTGCCTGTGAGGTCTGTATTCATGCGCTAACGATCTCCATTCTGGCGAGGCTGAGGCATGGCTGGGAATTTGGCAAGGGCGATCCGGCTTGCGGCGACAGTAGGTCGGCCCTATGTCCAATGCCAAACCTGCAAGGAGACAGACAGATGAGCATCAAGGTTGGTGACAAGCTTCCAGACGCAACTTTCATGGAAATGACGGGCGACGGTCCTCAGCCGCGAACAACAGCTGACGTTTTCGGCGGCAAGACCATCGCGCTGTTCGCCGTGCCCGGCGCGTACACGCCGACCTGTTCGGCTCGCCATCTGCCGGGCTTCGTCGACAAGGCCAGCGACATGAAGGCCAAGGGCGTCGACGAAATCGTCTGCACGTCGGTCAACGATGTGTTCGTGATGGGCGCCTGGGGCAAGTCTGCCGGCGCCGAACAAGACGTGCGCATGCTGGCGGACGGCAATGGCGCCTTCGCCACGGCGCTCGGCCTTGAAATGGATGCATCGGGCTTCGGCATGGGTAAGCGTTCGCAGCGCTATTCCATGCTGGTGAAAGACGGCGTCGTCGCAGAGCTCAATGTTGAGCAGGGGCCGGAATTCAAGGTTTCCAGCGCCGATTACCTGCTCGGCCAGCTTTAAGGCTGCTTGCGTAGTATCTGTTAAACAAATCAAGTCATTATCGGCGCGTTCGGGGGGACCGGGCGCGCCGATTTTGTTCGTTTGTTATTGATTATCGACAAACCCTCCCCCACATGAATAAGGGTTACAAAGGAGAGGGATTCATGGAAGTCTCAACGATTGCATACGTGCTGGTATTCGCCGTCGCCGTCATTCTGATCTTGTCCACGGTCAAGCAGGTGCCGCAAGGCTATAACTGGACGGTCGAGAATTTCGGAAAATATACCAAGACGCTGACCCCGGGCCTGCACTTCATCATGCCGGTCTACCAGAAGGTCGGGCGCAAGATGAACATGATGGAGACCGTGCTGGACATTCCCCAGCAGGAAGTGATCACCAAAGACAATGCGATGATGAAGTGCGACGCGATCGTATTCATCCAGGTGATCGATGCCGTTTCGGCGGCCTATGAGGTGAACAATCTACACAACGCGATCCAGAACCTGTCCCTGACCAATATCCGTACGGTGGTCGGCTCGATGGACCTCGACGAGGTCCTCTCCAACCGCGACGATATCAACGCCCGCCTGCTGCATGTGATTGATGCCGCCACCAATCCGTGGGGCGTCAAGGTCACGCGCATAGAGATCGCCGATCTCAGCCCGCCGGCCGACATTACCGAAGCCATGAACCGCCAGATGAAGGCCGAGCGCCTGAAGCGGGCGGAAATCCTCACCGCCGAGGGCGACAAGCAGTCGGCGATCCTCAAGGCCGAGGGCCAGAAGCAGGCCACGATCCTCGAAGCCGAAGGCCGCCGCGAAGCGGCTTTCCGTGACGCTGAAGCGCGTGAGCGCGAGGCCGAGGCCGAAGCCAAGGCGACCGCGATGGTCAGCGAGGCCATCGCCAAGGGCGACGTCAACGCGATCAACTACTTCCTCGGCCAGGCCTATGTCGCCGCCTTCGAGAAACTGGCGACCAGCCCGCAGCAGCGCACGGTCATCATTCCGGCGGAATTCTCCAGCATCCTCGGCACCATCGAAGGCATCAAGGGCCTGACCGGCGCCGCGAAAGAAGCGCAGGCGAATCCGCGTCCGCAGGGCGGCGCCGTGCCGCCGACGCGCCGCGAGTAGACGAAAGGAAACCGGACCATGGAACAGCTATTCACCGAACTCACCGTCTGGCACTGGCTGGCCCTGGGCCTAGTTCTGTTCGGCATCGAGATGATGACCGGCACGTTCGACCTGATGATGCTGGCGATTGCCGCCTGGCTGACCGGGGCGTTCGCTTATTTCGCGCCGGAAACCTACGCGACGTGGCAGGGCCAGCTGGTCTTCTTCGGCGGGGCCGCTTTCGTCCTGGTCGCCCTCGGCCGGACGCTGTTCTCGGGTCTTCGTGGCAGCGTCGAGGAGCACCCGACGCTGAACAAGCGCATGGCCGGCCTTGTCGGCCAGCGCGGGCAGGCGACGGGCGATTTCTCCGGCGGCAACGGCCAGATCAAGGTTGGCGACTCGGTCTGGGGCGCAGAAGCTGCCGACCGGATGATCCCCATCCTTGCCGGCGAATCTGTCATCGTCGAAGGCGCGCGCATGACCATTGCGATCGTGCGCAAGGTCTA
>NZ_JBDNGN010000152.1:0-6362 GCF_041689225.1 Hyphomonas sp.
AGCGCTCGCGTTCGACCTGCATTGCCATCTCGAACACGCGCGCAAAGACCGAAGCGATCTCGCCCGGGCCGTGATCAATCAGCTGTTCCAAGACGGCCTCAATCGCTGTATCCTTGTTACTGTTCATTCGCTGTTCTCCACGGTTGTTTTGCAACTCCATGGAATACCAGATTGGGCAGCCCGTGCTGAGGCCCGCCTCAGCACGGGCTTTACGCCACAACCCGCAAACGAATTTCCAGACGTCGTGTTACACCACCCCTATGAGCAGGCCGTCCACGTCATCAAACGGCTGGGCATGGGGCAGGTGGAAGTCGAGGAACAGTTCCGGCGCGCTGTCTTCAACATCATGGCTCGCAACCAGGATGATCACGTCAAGAACATCGCCTTCCTGATGGACCGATCCGGGCAATGGTCGCTGTCACCGGCCTTCGATGTCTCATGTGCTTGGAATCCGGGCGGCGAATGGACGGGCCGCCACCAGATGAGCCTGAACGGCAAGCGCGATCATTTCACCCGCGAGGATATTCTCTCGTTCGCGTCTAATTCGGGGATCAAACGGGCCAAAGCGATGGAGATACTGGCTGACACAACCGCAGCGCTTGAGCAGTGGCTCGCGCTAGCATTCGAAGCTGGCGTGCCTGAACGTCGCATAAGGTCAATTCAACAAGCGTTCCGGCGAGACATCTGACATCTGTTTTCAGAGACCGGCGAACTTTCCGCCCAGAAGGCTGCACTTGATGAATACGCCATTGCAGATGTTACCGACCTCCGGGGCTAAATCGTCGAGGGGAATGGCCGCTTCTGCGCGATCAGCGAAAACGACCGCGAAGAACGCATCGGCCAGAAGCAAAGTACCATGAACTCCAGCATCATCCTTAAGTCTTTTTCCGGAAATGTGGCGATTCATTATGGCCGGGAACGGCGTGAGCCGCGAAACCAGCAACTGTGCCAGAGATGTATTCCTCTATAGGGGGCTTACAAGAAGGGTCCCGAAGCGCGACGAGAACAAGCCAAGAGTTCGACACGTGCACGGTTCCCATTTCGCATTGGCACTCGGAGATTGAAGGTCTATTTGAGCGTCGACATGAAGCGGAAGATGTCTTCGTCGTCATTGAAATAATGAAGCGATGCCCGAACAAGCGCCGTTAGTTCGGACGCCTCGTAATCCAGTCTGCCGAGCCCTTGGGACGCGACTGAAACCATGATTCCCGCGCTTTTGAGCCGCGCCGCTGTCTGCACGGCATCCTCGCTCGGGAGCAGGAAAGTCACGATGCCGCAACGCCGGTGTCCCAGATCGTGCACTGTCGCGCCGGGGATATCGGCGATCTGTGCGCGCAGAGCATTGGCGAGATCGCTAATGCGCGCCTCGATAACCGGCATGCCGATGCCGCGCGCGTAGCGGATCGCCTCAGTCAGGCCAATCTGTCCTGCGACGTGGCGTTCCCATGTCTCGAAACGTTGCGCGGTTGCCTTCAGCGTATAGGCGGCAGGCGCGGTCCAATCCGCAGAGCGCAGATCGACGAATGGCGGCTCCAGTTTGTCGATAAATCCGCTGCGTACGTAGAGAAAGCCAGTGCCTCGGGGGGCTCGCAAATATTTCCGGCCGGTCGCGCAAAGCATGTCGCAGCCGAGCTTGCGGACGTCGACGTCAAGCTGTCCGACCGATTGGCACGCGTCCAGAAGATAGGGGATACCATGCCGGCCCGCGACGGCGCCGACAGTTTCGGCTGGATTCACCAGGCCGTTATTTGCTGGCACATGTGTCAGCGCGATCAGTTTGGTCTGCGGCGTTATCATCGCCTCCAGCGCGGCGACATCAACCTGGCCCGAAGCATCACTCGGCACCAGCTCGATTCTGATGCCGCTCGTTTTCGCCCGGTGCAGCAGGGCCAGATAGTTCGAGACGTATTCCGATCCATGCGTCAGAACGTGGTCGCCGGGCTCAAATGCGAGCCCGTAGAATGCCAAGTCCCATGCGCGCGTTGCGTTCTCGACAAAGGCGATTTCCTCGGTCTCTGCCCCTATCAGCGCGGCAGCCTCGGTGTAGAAAGCGGCCAGATCCCACTCAGCCGCTTCCTGCGCAGCATAGCCGCCGATCTGCCGTTCCAGCTCCAGATGGCGCAAGACTGCCTGGTGCACCGGCTCTGGTGCCGGCGACGCACCTGCATTGTTGAAGTGAACGTACGATTCGCACGAGGGGGTGTCGGCCCTCAGCCTGGTAATGTTCATGCTGACACCGGCTGGAGCAGGTGGCGTTCAGTTTCCTCTGAAGGCAGTGTCTGAGGAAACAATTCAGATTGTCTTCCCGTGTCCCGTCGGCGGCGTTTAAAAAAAATTATCTCGTTGCCGCTACCGCGCAGAGACAGGCAGCCGGAAACAATCAGCGAACAGAGACCAGCCATATCATTTCCTTTCTACAATGTCGGTTGCTTAGCTTGCCGACGTGTGGCGGACGGATCATCATGCAAGGCTAGGCGACGGCAATCCGGAGGCACCCTCCTTGAGTTTATCAAGTTTGTAAGTGCCGAGCGCTATTAGTGTCAGGTTGAAAGCCGATACGATGAACAGGGCAGGAAATCCGCCGAGGTTGGACAGGATACGAATGCCGTCTATTCCTGAAAAAGTGATCATTACCCAGGCCGATATGCCCACCACGCTCGCCCAGATAAACTTCACGGCCACGCCGTGGCTGCGCGGGATGTCTTCGGGCCGGCCATTGAGGGTTATGCCGGCCAGAACATCGGTGTTGGAGTCTGCGGCTGTCACATAGGACAGGAAGGACAGGATCACCAGGAAGGCGGCCAGTGGAAGGCTGAAAGGCAGAACATCCACCAGCGCATAGAGCACGGATTCTGGACCAAACAGGTCAAGCGACTCTTTCAGCAGGCCCGGAGTGCCCAATTCCGTCTGCAATGCCAATCCGCCAAAAATCGACATCCAGACAATCGAGAAGATCGCAGGTGCCAACAGATTGACGAGGATGAATTCCCGAACAGTGTAGCCCTTGGCGATCCGGCCGAGGAACATTGCAGACATGGGCGCCCAGGCAAGCCATGCCGCCCAGTTGAATACGGTCCAGTCATTGACCCATTCCCGGTCATTGAATGGAGCCAGCAGCAGGGAGCGAGGAACAAATTCCATCGTGAAGCTGATCAATGCCTGGCCGCCCATCACCAAGACTTCGCGGGTCGGCCCAATCAAAAGAACGAAAAGCGCAAGGGCAAGAAAGCCCCGCGTGTTGATATCTGACAGGACGCGTATGCCTCGCTGCAGTCCGCTCGCCGATGACAGGAAGAAAGCGCTCACGATCGTCACCCCGACGAGGGCTGTGATCAGCGGACCCGTACCCAGGCCAAACAAGCGGTCGATGCCACCAGATATTGACAAGATGCCTGCGCCGAGTGTCGCAGACAGGCCGAAAAGCAGAGAGAGAACGCACATAGCGTCAATCAACTCGATCACGCCATCGGGCAGGGTACGACCGATCAACAGGTTGATCGGAGAGGAAATTGAAAAGCGCGCGCCAAAATTATGATAGACGAGCGCGAAGGTCAGGGCGGGTACGGTGTATATTGCATAGGGGGTAATCGACCAGTGCATAAACAGGGATGTGAGGGCGAATCGCGCAGCGTTTTTGGACCCTGGCTCAATGTCCAGTCCGCCTGGATTGTACAGGTGATACATGGGTTCGGCTGTGGCCCAGAACAGGATTCCTATGGCGATGGTCGTGGTCAGGGTAATACCAAACCAGTTCCAGCGCGACAGTATTGGTACGGCGTCCCTACCGCCGATGCGGATACGGCCCAGAGGCGAGAAGAAGGCCCAGATGCACGTCACGACGAAGGCGAACGCGCTAAAGGCAAAGGCGTCGGAGAACGTACGGAGGATCCAGTCATTGATCTGGGTCGTCACATCACGTGTTGCCTCGAAGTCGATCAGGCTGGCGGTAACCATTATCAGGAAGAGCGTGAGGGGAAGCCCAAATACGATCGGTCTGACGGATATCTTTCGCATTGATGTATTCCTTTGAGTCCCGACGTCCTCGCCTGTCTTGTTTCAGACGGCATTCGTGGCGCTTTTAATCGTCGATGACAAGAAGTGCGACGGCAAACAAGCCGTCCGGATCCGAAAAAAGGTGCGTCGTTGTCCAGCCCGCAGCGGCGCACATTCGCTCCATGTCCGTGGGACTGAACTTGCGCGAGTTCTCGGTATGGATGGTTTCACCCCGTTCAAAGCAAATAGTGCACTGACCAATGTCGACCACCTGGTCAACGAGGCTCTCCAAATGCATTTCGATGCGCGAGTATTCCTCGTTCCAGATCGCCATATGCCTGAATTGTTCAATCTGGAAATTGGCTGACAGTTCGCGATTGATGCGGGTCAGAATGTTGAGGTTGAATGCAGCTGTGACTCCTTGGGCATCATCATAAGCGGGGATGAGAATATCCTGCGATTTCCTGAGATCATATCCCAGCAGAAATTTCGCATCGGCTCCCAGGCTTACCCTGCACTGCGTCAGAAAATTCAGGATTTCCAGGTCGTTGAGGTTCCCGATCGTGGATCCGGGAAAGAATCCCAGTCTGGGAACAGTCTGAATCTGATCCGGTAAAGCAAGCGGTCTGAGAAAGTCCGCGACACGCGGCAAAACCTGCAAGTCCGGATAGTCGCGCTGAATCTTCTGGGCAGCATCAACAAGGAAGGGACCGGATATGTCGATTGGGACATAGAAGTTCGGGTCGTCCAGGGCGTTCAGCAGGATTCGCGTCTTCACCGACGCGCCTGCGCCGTACTCGACGACCGCTGTGTCAGGTCCGACTTCGCTTGCCACGGATTCAGCATGTTCGCGAAGTATCGCGGTTTCGGTCCGGGTCGGATAGTATTCCGGAAGCCGGGTTATCTCTTCGAACAGCTCAGAACCGCGCGCGTCATAAAGCCAGCGACTGGGCAGGGATTTTCGGGGTTGGCAAAGCCCGTCAAGCACATCCTCTTCAAAGGCATAAGCATTTTTGTCCCGGTCTTCAGATTGGGTATAGGCCATGATCAGGATTCCCTCGCGAGGCGCAGGCCGGCAAATTGCCAGCGCATAGAAGGCGGAAAGAAGTTCCGGTAGGTGGGGCGCATATGGCCTTGCGGCGTGACGCACGAGCCTCCGCGAAGGACCATCTGCCCGCTCATGAACTTGCCATTATACTCGCCGACCGCCCCCTTCGCGGGCTTGTAGCCGGGATACGCAGTGAACGGACTGGACGTCCATTCCCAGACGTCCCCGAAAAGCCCTTCTGGGCGTTCGCCCATTGTCTGGCACTGTGGTCGCGGTTCCAGGCAATCAAGCTCGAGAAAGTTGCCGCAAAAGGGACCGGACGTGGTGGCGTTCTCCCATTCCTGCTCTGTGGGCAATCGCGCTCCTGCCCATCGCGCATAGGCATCCGCTTCGTAGAAACTAATGTGGCAAACTGGACGCGCTTGCCTGACAGGCTGCGGCCCGTGCAGGGTCATGGTCCACCAGCCACCTTCGCGACGAAACCAGTACTCAGGCGATGCCCAGTTTTCCGCACTTGCTCTCGCAAAACCGTCGGAAAGCCAGAAGGATGGATTGCTATAGCCATCATCCTCCATGAACGCCAGCCATTCCGAATTCGTCACGCATCGATCGGCCAGTTTGAAAGGATTGACGATGACATCATGAGCGGGCTGTTCGCAATCAAATGCGAAACCGTCAGCATCATGTCCTATCGCGACGATGCCACCCTTGAACGATGACCAGGTAAGAGGCGTCTCGGTTGCGGCCTTGGGCTTGGGCGGAGGGCCTCCGGCAAATGACGGACGAAGTGGGTTCTGGGCAAACAAGTGAAGAATATCGGTGAGCAGAAGCTCTTGATGTTGCTGCTCATGTGAGAGACCGAGTTCGACGAGCGCCGGATCGAACAGTCGGTGATCTGCGAGAAGCTGCACGACGTGCTGATCGACATGGCGGCGATAGTCCAGCACGGTATCGAGAGAGGGCCGCGTCAGCAGCCCCCGCTGTGGTCGGGGATGCCGCGCGCCTACACTGTCATAATAGGAATTGAACAGGTAGCTGAAGCGAGGATCGTACAGAGCGTCGGAACCAAGGGCAGGCAGGACAATAAATTGCTCAAAGAACCAGGTCGTGTGTGCCAGATGCCATTTTGCAGGGCTCGCGTCGTCCATCGACTGTGCGGTCGCGTCGGCGTCAGACAGGCTCTTCGCGAGGTCGCAGGAAAGTTCACGCACGCGTTGGAATGTCAGTTTTCTGTCAGGTTGGGCTGCTATGGCTTGTGCTCTCTCGACGATCTGCGTCCGGGTGTGCATGTGTTTCTTTCTGTATCAGCCGGATCGCCGGC
>NZ_JBDNGN010000153.1:0-11455 GCF_041689225.1 Hyphomonas sp.
CGACGGTTGCAGGTTCAAGTCCTGCAGGGGTCACCAGCAGATTCCCATGCTCGAAATTCCCAAGTTCAAAACAACAAGGACCGGAGCTTTCGCCCCGGTCCCTGCAGCCTGTTTCGTAACTGTTCGTCAGGCCGAAACGACTTCCGGCAAGGCTTTGCAAAAGCGCTCGACGTCTTCGATCTTGCCCATAGAGACGCGCGTCCATTCATTATAGTCCATGTACTGGCCCCGGATGTAGACGCCTTTTTCCTTCATGGCCTGCTGGACCGCGTTCGCTTCCTTGCCAGACTTGAAGTAGACGAAATTGGTCTGCGACGGCAGCGACTCCAGACCCAGCACGCCAGTCGTTGCGAGAATCATCTCCCGTGCCTCTACGATCTTGCCTTTGGAAAAATCGAGAAAGGCGGTGTCATTGTAGCTGCCGATGGCGGCCGCGAGGCCCACGCCGGATATCCATGACATGGACGTGCTCTGAATCTTCGCGGCGGTCTCTGGCGACGAGATCGTATAACCGACGCGGATGCCGGCCATCCCGTAAATCTTGGAAAACGTTCGCGAGACAATGACATTATGACCTTCCTTGACCAGGCCGATGCACGTGTTGGCGTCCGGATCATTGGCAAGTTCCATATAGGCCTCGTCCACGAGCACCGTGGTGGTGGCGGACATGCGTTTGACTGCCGCCTTCAGGGTTTCAGGGTCCAGTACCATGCCGGTCGGATTGTTCGGATTGCAGAGCTGAACGAGACCAGTCTCGCTGGTGACCTTTGCCTCCATTGCCGACAGGTCGATGCTCATGTCTGCCGCGAGGGGCACGCGGTCGATTTCGGCCATCCCCAGATTGACGGCATAGAGCGCCGTCGTATCCCAGAACAGGCGGGGCGCGACGATGGGGCCCTTCTGACCGTAGATCAGCGCGATGGCACAAAGCGCCTCGCCTGACCCGGTTGTGATGGCGATCATGTCTGGTGTCACACCGTGACGCTCGGCAATCATCGCCGCCAGATTTTTGCCGGCGATGTCCGGATAGTAGGCGCCCTTCTTTCCGGCATATTCGATCATTTTCAGGGCCGACGGCGCGGGACCATACGGGTTTTCGTTCCGCGACAATAGCGCGACCCCGCCACGCGGACCGAGCAGTTCAGGTTCTGCCGATGGCGCATCGGCAGGAAACGCCGCCTCTGCTGCTGCAGTGCCGGACGTCGTGCACGCCGTCGCACAAGCAACCGATGCGCCGACAGCTCCGGTCAGGACCCAGCGTCGTGAAATATCAAATGCCATTTTGTGTTCCCCAGTGATTGGTTGGATGTTGATGGGGCTTCGGCCCCGCGTAATCGGTCCGAGCCTCCCTGTTCAGGACGTGAATGAATTGTACAAAACGATCGCAGACGTTGCGACGAGATAAATCCCGAATACGCGCTTCAGGGCTACGGCGTTGAGACTGTGCGCGGCACGCGCTCCGAGGGGCGCGGTCAGGAAAGACATAGCAGTAATCGCCAGAACGGCAATCACGTTCACATAGCCGATCGAACCGAACGGGAGGCCCGGCTCGCCGAGCCCAAGGATCGCAAACCCGATTGCTCCGGGTACGGCGATGAGGACGCCGAATCCTGCAGCCGTCGCCACGGCCTGGTGGATGGGCCTGCCGCATGCCGTCATCACAAGAACGGCAATCGTACCACCGCCGATGCCCAGAAGCGCAGAGAACGCCCCGAGGAATGTTGCTATGCCGGCCAGGAGTGGCCCGCTCGGCATCTCCTTTGTGATCGCCGTTTTCGGTTGCAGGACAGGCGCGATGAAGTGCACCCCCATCAGGAACACACCGATCGAGAAAATCCATTTCAACGACCGGCCATCCATGTAGCGCGCAATGATGATGCCAAATACCGCACCCACGACGAGCCATGGCGCCCAGTCGCGGATAACCCTGAAGTCAACGGCCCCGCGCTTGTTGTGCGCGTGGACCGACCGCGACGAGGTGACGATAATGGTCGCGAGCGAGGTGCCGATCGCGAGATGTGCGATGATATCGCTTTCAACGTTGAAAACGCTGAATGTGAGCAGAAGGGCGGGAACGACTACGAATCCGCCGCCTATTCCGAAGAGCCCCGCGACAAACCCGGCGACGATGCCGGCTGCGAGCAAGACTGCGATCAACTGGCTGACATGAGCCAGGTCGAGATTGGATAGTGACATATTTGGGTGCTTCTGTTCTTGTTGGATCGCTCAGGGATACGGTAGTCACACTCCCTGCTACGAGGCAGGGAGTGGATGCGCCCACTCCCTGCGAATTCGCAATCTGCCCAAATTCCGGTCAGATTGTATGCACCTGCATCAGAAGCTTTTGGATGCTTTCAGATAAACGAAGCCCCCCTGCCAATCGACGATCGAGTCGGAGCGATAGATCCGACCATTCCCCGTTTCGCGAAGCTTGTAATAGTCGGCTTCGTCCGGGTATTCGTCGGTTACGTTCCGTGCGCCCAGGGTGAACTTCGTCGTGTCGTCATAATCGTAGGACGCCTCGATATCGAACAGCACCTTTGCACCAAACTCTTCAGTGATGAGGCCGCCCGGGCAGCTGAAGCCATCCGTGTCAGCGCCCGTGAAGCACTGCGATGCCGTGGAAGAACCGAAGTAGTTTGCCCGGCCCATGAATGTATACGCACCGATCGAATGGGATGCCGTGAAGGTGGCACGGAACTCCGGTGTGCCGTTCTCGAAGTCGAAAACGTCTTCTTCGAGGAACAAGCCCCCGATGTTCACTTTTTCCACCGAGAACGTGTTGTAGTTGGAGCTCAGCGTAAGTGCCGTCGCACCGCCACTTCCCCAATCCGCAAGATAGGTGACGACGAGATCAACACCCTCTGTCGAGGAATCAAACGCGTTCTGGAAAAACTGAACCGCGCCGATCGTATCGGCACCCGGCACGTTTGCCGCCAGCAGTTCCACCCGGATATCGTCGGTAACCGTGATTGATCGGGACGCATAGAACTGGTCCGAAATGTCGATCTTGTAGAAATCCAGCGTGACGCCGAGCGGTCCGAAGCTTCCGGTTGCACCGACTGAATAGTTCGTCGACTCCTCCGGCTTGAGCTCCTGAGCGCCAAGGAACAGCGAGACCGGATTGGAGGCCGGGAAAAGGCCCGATGCAACGGGTTCGCCTGCCGGGAACCGGGTCGACACGTTTGTCGTGGAAAGTTGACCCGGTGTCGGTGCCCTGAATCCGGTACCGACTGAACCGCGCAGGTTGATGCTGGGTGTGACGGACCAGCGCGCTGCGATCTTGCCATTCGTTGTTTCACCGAAGTCCGAATAGTTTTCAAACCGTCCGGCGACTTCCACAAAGAGTGTTTCCGTCAGGTCGGCCGACGCACCGGCATAGACGCCGTAGCTGTCGCGGTTGAAGGACCCCGAATAGTCCGGCGAGTAGCCAGGGAAGCCGTTCGAACCGACGCCGTTGATCTGGTAAACCGGATCGGATGAGTCCGAACAATCCAGTGTCGAGCCATTGGCGACAACACCCAGGCCTGCGGCCGTTGGCGCCATGGCATCACAAAAGCCCCAAGGATCGGCAAAGCCGTAGATGCCGGCAATGTAGGATTGCTCGTCACCGGGGACGGCCTCATAGCCTTCGTCGCGCCATTCCGCACCGAAGCTGAAGTCGACCGGGCTCGCGAACGCGGCCATCTTGTATTCGTAAACGAAGTCAGCCGCGACGGCGACTTCGTCAGAAATCAGGTCGCCCGGATGAAACGTGTTTGGCGAACCATCACCCAAGGACGGGTTCACGGTATCGGTCAGTTTGTAATTGATCTGGTTCTTTCCGTAGCGCGCCGAGAAATCGTAGCTGAAGACAGGCGAGAATTCGCCCTTGATGCCGCCGGTTGCCGAATAGTCGACAACATTGCCGAAGAAGCGCGGCACGAAGCCAGCCGGGAACCGTTCATCAAAGCTGTAGGTCGAGCCATCCTGAAGTCGGATCTGAGGTCCGTTCACCGAGTTGCCCGGATAACGGAAGTTGAAGTCGCCATCGCCCGACGAGTTCGAATAGTTGGCAAAGCCATATAATTCCTGGCCGCCGGGGAGCGTGTAACCCATGTTGACGAAGGACCGGAAGGCTTCTGCCTCAGGCTGCCCCCAAAGCTGGACGTTGCTGGTGTCGAAATCACCACCAGGGCCGTACAGATACGCCTTGTCCGGATTTGCCGCGACATATGCCGCCACGTCAAATGAGGTTGTGGAATCCCATTGTTTGCCGCGGTTGGTTGGCTGGGATGATGTCCCCTCAAGACTGATATTGATGAAGCCATCGTCACCCAGGCCGAGTCCAATATTGCCCGCGATCAGGAGGTCTTCGCCATCACCTTCGTAATATTGCCCCGCTTGAACGGTCAGCGATGCCCCGTCGGCAGAATCCTTCAGGATGAAGTTGATGACACCGGCGATCGCATCGGAACCGTATTGCGCAGCAGCGCCATCACGCAGGATTTCTACCGTTTTCAGAGCCGATGCCGGGATCGTCGCGACATCAGGTCCTTGCGTGCCCGAGCCACCAATCGAAACGAGTGCTGCGCGGTGACGACGCTTTGAGTTCACGAGCACAAGCGTTTTGTCTGACGACAGGCCGCGCAAGGCGGCGGGACGGATGAATGTCGAACCGTCCGAGATCGGCTCGCGGCCGATGGTGTAAGACGGGACCAGCGTCTTGAGCACGTCGTTGGTATCAGTGAAGGACACGTCGTTGATAGTGGCCTCGTCGAGAACGTCGATTGGCACGGCGGAATCGGCAATCGTGCGCGGCTTGCCGCGAGAGCCCGTGACAGTGATCGTTTGCTGGACGGAGACAGCGTCCGCCAAGGCCAGCTCCTGAGTCATTGCGGCTTCCTGTGCGGTCGCCGTCAGGCAGCCGGCCGCAAGGACCACACCTGACATCAGATAAGTGCGAAACGAAAGTTTCATTGAAATTACCCCTTATTGTTGCGCTGCTTTCAGGCAACGCGACGCCATCCGTCGAGACGGATTGTTGAACCCTCCCCCGACTGACGATCGCATTGCGATCCGCCGGAGGAGCCGATGCGGGATGACTTAAATCCCGCTCTGAATTTTGAGAATTCGCCCAAGGCGAAACACCTAACCGACCCGCCGCTGGGTCGCTTCTTGGGTTCGGCGTTGAACTTGGATTCAACAGACCCAGCGAACGCACGGGTTCAAACAAAAAACATTGCGTTGCGCTGGAATAGCCCCAGCATCGCTCGAAAATGATGCACCGCAGCAATCGGGACGCTTAATGCGGCAGCAGATCACGCAGACCAGAAAGTCCGCGGGTCCATCTGGCCGAAGGCCGCAATTCAGGGCAAAATGTTGGAGATGGCGACTATCGTCTCGGCGATTTCCCGCATCGGCTTGCCGCGCGCCATCGCCATCTTTCGCAAGGCTTCATAAGCCGCGTGCTCGCTGACCCCGCGCTGCTCCATGAGCAGACCCTTGGCCTTTTCGATCAACTTGCGGGATTCGAGATCACTCTTCGACCTCGAGAGTTCCTTCAACAGAGCGTCCGTCAATCGGAATCTCTCTATGGTCACATCAACCACTGTCGCAACCCGATCAGCGGCAAGTCCTTTAACGATGTACCCGCTCGCTCCAGCGCGTATGGCGCGGCGCGCGAGATCGTCCAACTCCGTTTCAACGAATACTGCTACCGGCATGGGCCTAACGCGTGCCAATTCCTCAATCGTCTTGATCATCGCACTATCGGGCAGTTGCCGACTGATGATCAGGATATCAACCGCTTGTGCGTCGGTCTCTGCCAACACCGCACTCGTCGTCAGTTCGCTGATCCGACGCAGGATGGCCTTTCCCGCCAAGCCCGCCTCAAATATTTCCACGCGCTTGGCATCGTCGTCCACAAGCAAAATTTCCAAGGCCGTATTCGGCTGGGCCTCCTCATGCGAATTCATCTTGGCTCCGAACACTTTTTCTAACGGGATAGGCCGTCCTGGTATCGAATTCTGACATGAGAATGGTTTCCGCCCCGTTGGAAGATCGTTGAACTGGCTCGATGTTCGTGTGTGTACGCGCAGAAATACAATGCAATTCTCTGCAAATAAGCGAAGCAACCACAGTCAGACGCATACTTGGGCATTTCAGCCTGTCCAGTGCCAACAACTTGGCTATCCCGGCAACTCTCCTGCAGACATTGACGCGCTGGCGCTAAGCTCAGTCCTATTCCGCAGGCGCTCCAGCCGAATCTGCCTCTTCCGATTCCCGCTCAAGCTGGCGCGCCACATCGCCCGGTGAGCCCGACTTGCGCGCGAACAACGCGTAGGCTGTCGGAACGAACAGGACCGTGACGAAGACGGCCGTGATGACGCCGAATAATATGACGACACCAATCGCCTGGCGGGTTTCGGCTCCTGCCCCTTCTGACAAGATGAGGGGAAGAGAGCCTGCCGCAGTCGTCAAACCTGTCATGACGATAGGCCGGAAGCGCGCCAGCGACGCCTCTCGCAAGGCTTCGTCGAATTCCATGCCTTCGTCGCGCAGCTGATTGGCGAATTCGACGATCAGGATGCCGTTCTTCGCAGCCAGGCCGACTAGCATGATGAGGCCAATCTGCGTGTAGATATTAATCGTGTTGCCCGTAAGCCAAAGACCGAGCAGGCCTCCGGCAATCGTCGCAGGTACACAGAGCATGATGATGATCGGATGCCGATAGCTCTCGAACTGTGCCGCGAGAACGAGGAAGACGATGACCAGACCGATGGCGAAGACAAACAGGATCGACGAGCCCGACGATTTGAAGTCGAGCGACTGGCCTTTGAAGTCGATCTGGGCTTCGGGGGGCAGGACCTCGCGCGCCACACGCTCCATGCCGCTCAAGGCCGTCCCGAGGGACACGCCGGGCGCCAGACCCGCCTCGATGGTGATCGAGCGGACGCGGTTGTAGCGATTGAGGCTTGGACTGTCAGCAATCGATCTGATCGTGGTCAGGCTGGACAACGGGATCAACTCGCCGGACCGCGATGACCGAACATAGATGTTCTGGATGTCCATGGGCGTGTTCTGGTCTGATCGCAGGCCTTCGAGGATGACGTCATACTCTTCGCCATTGTCCGTATAGGTCGTGACACGCCGGGAACCGAGCATGGTCTGCAACGTGCTACCAACCTCCGACACGGTCACGCCGAGATCGGCGGCGCGCTCATAATCGATCGAAATCCGGAACTGCGGTTGTGTTTCCTTATAGTCCCAATCGATATCGACCAGCCCTGGATTATCGGCTTCCAGCGCCGCGACGAATGTATCGCGCCACTGAGTCAGGTCTTCGTAGGAGGGGCCGCCAATGACAAACTGGATGGGTTTTCCATTTCCGCCGCCTAGCCCCTGCCGCATGATGGCGAAGGCGCGGATGCCAGGAAGATCGGAGAGTTTTCCGTTGATTTCCTGGATGATCGCGTCGGCTGGCCGACGATTGGCCCAATCGTCAAGGACGACAATGACAAACCCCTCATTGAAACCCGACGATCCGAACCCAGGCGCGCGCAGCAACAGGCGCGTCGCTTCGCCCGTCTCCGAATAAGGCAGCAGCCGGCGCTCGATCTCGTCCAGATAGGTGGACATGTAGTCGAAGGATGCGCCTTCCTCGCCCCGGATGCTGATAAAGAAGCTGCCCCGGTCCTCGCGTGGGACATATTCCTCGTCGATATTCTGGAAGAGCCAGACAGCGCCACCAAAGATGCCGCAAAGCATGACCGCCACGAGGATGGGTCGGTGGATCAACCGATCGAGAATCCAGCCATAACCGGATTTGAGTGCAGAAAATGCACTGTTGATGACATAGGGAATGACCCGGAGGATGCCGGTCGTCGCTTTTGGTATGAGCAGCTTGGACGCCAGCATCGGCACCAGCGTGAGCGACAGGATGCTTGAGAATGCGACGGCTGCGGCCATGGTCAGCGCGAATTCCGTGAATAGCCGCCCGACATTACCCTCGAGAAACGTGATCGGGATGAAGACCGAGATCAAGACCAGCGTCGTCGCGATGACCGCAAAGCCGACCTGGCGCGTGCCCCGATAGGACGCGACGAGCGGGGACTCGCCCAGCTCGTCCATACGACGGTGGATGTTCTCGAGCACCACGATTGCGTCATCCACCACCAGGCCAATCGCCAGGACAAGCGCAAGCAGGGTCAACAGGTTGATCGAGAGCCCGAGGGCGAAGAGGACGATGAACGTTGAGATAATCGAGATCGGGACTGTAATGGCCGGAATGATCGTTGAGCGCACGCTTCCGAGAAAGAGGAAGATGACGAGCGTCACAAGCCCGACGGCAATGAAGAGCGTATTGTAGACCTCGCGAATGGAGGCGTCGATAAATACGGACGAGTCAAAGCTTTGAGCGATTTCCATGCCTTCCGGCAGCGTCTCGTTCAATTCGGCGGCCAGTTCGCGCGCTCCCCGGGCCACATCGACGGTGTTTGCTGTCGACTGCTTGATGATTCCCATTCCCACCATCGGAACGCCGTTGCCGCGAAAAATGTTGCGATCTTCCGCCGTGCCACGTTCCACGCGGGCGACGTCCCCGAGACGGACCAGATAGCCATCATCGCCTTGCGCAATGACAAGGCCTGCGAAGTCTTTCGGGGTCCGGAACGCCCGTTCGATGCGCACGGTGAATGTGCGGGAATCGGACTCCAGGCTGCCTGCCGGAGCCTCGATATTCTCGCTGCGCAAGGCGCTTTCGATATCACTGACGGCGAGGTTGCGGGAGGCCAGCGCGCGCCGGTCGATCCAGATTCGCAATGCATAGTCGCGAGCCCCGCCGACCCGCACACGCGCAACACCATCCAGCGCCGAAAAACGGTCGACCAGGAAGCGGTCTGCATAGTCGGAGAGCTCCGGTGTTGTCAGGTTTTCGCTCGCCAGATTCAGCCAGATGATCACATCATCATTGGCGTCGGCCTTTTCGATTTCGGGCGGGTCCGCCTCCGGCGGCAACTGGTCGAGGACGCCCGACACCCGGTCGCGGATGTCATTGGCGGCGGCGTCAATGTCCTGATCGATGCTGAATTCGATACTGATGCGCGACCGGCCATCCGTCGAATTCGAATTGATGAACCGGATACCGGACACGCCGGCGATGCGGTCCTCGATCACGCGGGTGATACGGGTTTCGATCACGTTCGCAGAGGCACCAGGATAGCGTGTATCAATCGACACGATCGGGGCGTCGATGTCGGGATATTCGCGCAGCGGCAGCCGGTTATAGGCGACGAGGCCGAAAATGATCAGGATAAGCGACAGGACCGATGCGAAGACCGGGCGCTTCACCGAGATGTCGGACAGCAGCATTGGAGTTAATGCGCGTTGGCTGCGGCACCATTGCCGGATGCTCCCGGCAAGATGGCAGATCGGTCGCGGACAATGATTTCAGACCCTTCGCGCACACGGATGGCGCCCTCGGTAATAATGCGCTCGCCTTCATCGAGGCCGGACAAGACCTCGACATTGCCGCCCTGGCGCAGGCCAATCTCGACCTTGCGCTGGCGCGCAATCTCCTTGTCGCCATCGCTGATAGCAACAAGAACGAAATTGTCAGGCCCGAGCGGCTGGATCGCGCCCTCGGGAATGGATAGCGCGGTGCGTGCATCGGCGGATATTGTCACGCGCATGAACATGCCGGCTTTGAGCGTTTTGTCGGGATTGGGCAGGATGGCGCGGACACGTACGGAGCGAGTCACCGGATCTATGGAATTGTCGACACTGTCGATCGTGCCCGAAAAGTCCATCCCGGGCAGGTCGTCGGTCGAGGCTGTGACCCCCACACCCGCCTTGAGTGACCGGAGAAAGGTGGACGGCACCAAAAAGTCGAGCTTCATCTGACTGTCGTCCACAAGCGTCGCGACCACGTCGCCGGGCCGAACGTAGGAGCCGACACTGACCATGCGGAAGCCGAGCATACCGTCGAACGGCGCCACAAGCACACGGTCTTTCTGGCGAACCTGGACGGCGCGGAGTTGCGCGTTGGCATTGTCGAGATCGCGGCGGGCTGCATCCAGCGACGTTTGGGCGATGGCGTCCTGCTCTGCGAGCTGGATCGCACGCTGGTACTGCCGGCGCGCCTCGTCTGAATTGGCTTCCGCCGCCTCGACGAGGGCGACCTGTTCGCGCTGAGCGAGTGACAGCAGCGTCTTGCCCGCCACCACGCGCTCGCCATCATCAAAATAAAGGGCCGTCACGCGGTCAGCGACAGTGAGTGTCAGGTCGACACGCTCATTCGCCTTGAGCGTGCCCAGGGCCTCGATCCGCATCGCGAAGTCCTGTTTGCCTACGTCTGCGACGAAGACACTTGCCGGTCCCCGCCCTTGGGCAGATGCAGGCAGGCCTGAAATCAGCACGGCAAACACAGCCACCACCAAGCCGAGCGGCCGGAAAAGTCTCCAGGTGCTAACAGTATGAGCCATTCAGTTGCCTTGTGATGTTCAGACTTGCGCCGCCAAACACCTGAAAATTATTCGGAAACGCCAGTTTACTTAAATCCAGCCTCCGACACATCGCGATATAGTGCGCAACATCCGGAAGCCAACACTCGTGCTTCCTGCCAATAATAGCACCAAAAACCCAACGATTTCGCAATAATAACCGAAAATTGACCAGCACTGACCGTGCTTCAGGCATCCACATCAGATTTTGAGACGTCATCCAGACCGAGTTCCGCGAGTACCTCATCAGTATGCTGGCCAACAAGCGGAGCGGGACGGATCGGGCGGCGAGTTTCGCCCCGGAAAATGACCGGCGGCTGGGTTTCCCAATAGTCTCCCTCGGTCGGATGCGTGCGCTTCTGGAAGAAGCCGACCGCCTGGAGGTGCGGATCGCCGCGCAATTCGCTGATATCATTCACACGTGCAGCCGGAATATCGGCGGCCGTGAAAGCATCCAACCAGAACTGCGTGGGCCTGGCAGTGAGGTAGGCCTGAACGCGCTCCATCATATAAGGCATGTTGTGATACCGGCCCCGGCGATCGTTGAGGCGCGCGTCCAGCAATTCCTGCGGCGCTTCCAGCACGTCGAACAAGCGGATCCAGCGCGCGTCGACATAGGGCGCAATCGTTATCCAGCCGTCGGCCGTCTGGAGCGGCTGGCGGGACGGATCGACCTGGCGCTGGTAGCAGGCCGGGCCGTTGGGCGGATCGAACGTCTCGCCATACAGATGCTCTTCCAGCAGAAAGTGCGTCACGCACTCAAACATCGGCACTTCGACATGAACCGCTTCACCGGTGCGGTCGCGCTGGCGCAAGGCCGCCAGCGTCGCGTAGACGGCGTGCAGCCCGGACACTTTGTCAGCGATCGCCATTGGCAGGAATCGCGGTGCCGGGTTGCCATCGACCCGCGGCAGGAGGCTCGCCGTACCTGACAAGCCCTGGATAAGGTCGTCGTAAGCTGGCCGGCCCGCATA
>NZ_JBDNGN010000154.1:0-31494 GCF_041689225.1 Hyphomonas sp.
CGCTCGGGATGAGCCCCTCTGGTTTCTCGCTTTCAGTACACAGCAGCCAAGCGAATCCGCCCTAGCGCGCCACGACCGTCGGCTTGAGGCGCAACTGGTTCGCCGTCTGCGTCAGGCGCCGCAGCACCGTGTCCGACACCATCGGCTCGTCCACCTTCATCACGTGCAGCTCCAGGTTCTCGCCTTTGCGCGCTAGACTCGCGCGTTTCAGGATCGGCCCGGACCGCCCCGAGAACACCGCACCCAGCCGCATCGCGCTGCCCAGTTGGCGCGCCCGGTCAGCCTGTTCGTCGGTTGTCAGGCTGAGATACTCGCCCGGTCGCTTGAAATCCTTCTCGTACCGGCACCCGACGGCAAAGGCGATCATGCCCCGCTCGGCATGCGTCACGCCCGCATAGGGCGCCCGCAGCGCCTGTTCATAGGCCAACAGCGCCCGGTGGTCCGGATGGAAGCGCCCGGCACTGTCAGCCATCATGCAGGCGGCTTTCTCGATCCGCGCGTCAGCAGCCGGCGACCCGAACAGGTCCGGCTCCGGCGCGAATGCGGGGCTGACAAACTCATGCAGCGCCTGCCCGAAGGCAATCTGGTTCTGGTCCAGCCGCCCGAACGCAATCACGCCGTCGAGCAGCGGGTCCGTAACCGCTGCGCCGGTCAGGTCACGCAACACGCCTTCGCGCAGTCCGCCCGACGAAACCGTCACGCCTTCCAGCGAGCTGATGGCCAGGATTTCCTCCAGGATGATTGCGGCAATCGGCAGGTGTTTCGCGCGTCGGCGGTCGACTTTTTCCACCCTGCTACGCGCGCCCGCATTGCTGACGCTGTCCAGGCAAAGCTTTGCCGTTCGCGCCACCTGCCCCTCGTTCATCTGGTAGCCCTGCAGCACGTGCAGCGGATAATTCTCGATCTCCATGTTAAGGCGCGCAAATGACCGCCACGCGCCGCCCACGGCAAAGAACCGTCCCTGCGCCCCCGGCAGCACTTTCGAGGACTTGAGTTCAGCACGCACTTTCTTGCGCAGTTCGCGCAGGTCTCCGGCTTCCTCGGCCAGTGACAGTGGTCCCAGCAACAGGCTCTCGCCCCGCGCCTTGCCCGAGCCGATTCTCTGGAATTCGATGCTTGACCCGCCAAGGTCGCCCATCACACCTTTCGGACCCTGGAAGCTCGCCTCCACCCCCAATGCCGACAGCCGCGCCTCGTCAGCGCCCGACAGCACCATGACGGGTCGCCCCAGCACCCGCCCGGCCTTTTTCACGAAGTCTGCACCGTCACTCGCCTCGCGCACAGCGGCGGTCGCAACAGCCGTGTAATTGCGCAAGTGCAAGGCCTTCAGGATCGCGCGATACCGGCTCAGCGCGCTCAGTGCCGACTCCCGCCCCGTCGGTGACAGGGTGCCGCGCTGGATCAGTCCCTCGCCCAGTCCCGCCATGACCTTCTCGTTGAAAGTCTGGAGGATCGACGCACCCAGCACGTCATAGATCACCAGACGCACCGAGTTCGATCCGATGTCGATGATTCCTGCGCGCTCGGTTTTCGGGAACATCATGCCGGTTTTCTTCCCCGGTGCGACAGTCTGGGCGGCAGGCTGACTTCCAGCGCGCTGCCCCGTCCTGACAGGCTTGGATTGTCCATGAAATACCGGTGCGCTGCGAACGCCGTCTCCCGGTTCTCCGGCTTGATACGGTGATAGGTGCCGTCCGCGTGCATGATCCAGCTCTGCAGCTCGTCATTCAGGTTGGCGACCATGATCTGGTTCAACACCTGCCTGTGCACGGTCGGGTTCTCGATCGGCACCAGCGCCTCCACCCGGCGCGTCAGGTTGCGTGGCATCCAGTCTGCCGACGAGATGAACACTTTGGCATTCGGCGACGGCAGCGCCTCGCCATTGGCAAAGCAGACGGTCCGCGAATGCTCCAGGAACCGGCCGACAATGCTCTTGACCGTAATCGTCTCCGATAGGCCCGGTACGCCTGGCCTGAGGCAGCAGATGCCACGAACCACCAGCGTGATCGGCACGCCGGCCTGGCTGGCACGATACAGCGCATCGATCACCTCACCATCGACCAGGGAATTCATCTTGGCCCAGATGCCGCACGGCTTGCCCTTTTTCGCTGCCGAAACCTCGTCCCCGATCATCCGGATCAGGTCCTGCTTCAGGGTCAGCGGCGACATCGATATCTTCTCGAGAACCGGACCGACGCTTGGTGGTTCGCGATAGGCGGTGACGAAATTGAACAGGCGGTTGGCATCGCGCCCCAACGCCGCATCGGCGGTGAACAGCGACAGGTCGGTATAGATGCGCGCATTGATCGGGTGGTAGTTCCCGGTCCCGAAATGCGTATACGAACGAAGCTCCGTGCCCTCGCGCCGCACCACCAGAGACACCTTGGCGTGCGTCTTGTACTCGATAAACCCGTACACGACCTGCACGCCGGCCCGTTCCAGGTCGCGCGCCAGCCGCAGGTTCGCTTCCTCGTCGAACCGCGCCTTGATCTCGACCAGTGCCGTCACGTTCTTGCCGGATTCCGCCGCCTCGATCAGCGCCGCCACGACCGGCGAGTTTGACGTCGTCCGGTACAGCGTCTGCTTGATCGCCACGACCGCCGGGTCGGCCGCCGCCTGCCGGATGAACTGAACCACCACATCGAAACTCTCGAACGGATGGTGGACCAGGATGTCCTTGGCCCGGATGGCTGCAAAACAATCGCCGCCCATCTCGCGGATGCGTTCCGGATAGCGCGGCTCATAGGGCGGGAATTGCAGGTCCAGCCGGTCGTCGACGATCAGTTCCGACAGCTGCGCCATGCCGAGTATGCCGTCATACAGCACCGTGTCGGCCTGCTCGGCGCCGATCTCGTGCGTGATGAACTCGCGCAATATCTGCGGCGCGCTCGACTGCATCCTGAGGCGCACGATACGCCCCCTGCGGCGCTGCTTCAGCATCACCTCGAACTCGCGGATCAGGTCTTCGGCTTCTTCCTCGATCTCGATATCGCTGTCGCGCACGACGCGGAACAGGCAGCGGGCCTTTTCCTTGAATCCGGGGAACAGGTCACCCAGGAACATGCCGATCACGTCTTCCAGCGCAACAAACCGCATACTGCCCTTGGTCGATTTCGGCAGCCGGATGAAGCGGCGCACGAAGGCCGGCAGAGGCACGATCCCGACATGGCCTTCCCCGCCTGACTCCGACACAAGATCAACCGCAATCGAGAAGCCGAGATTGGGAATGAACGGGAACGGGTGCGCCGGGTCCACGGCCAGCGGTGTCAGCACCGGAAAGATATTGTTGCGGAAATAGGTCTCGAGCTCGGCACGCTCTTTCTTGGTCAGCGCGTCGCTTGACAAGACGTGGATATTCTCCGCCGCCATTTCACCCTTCAGCGTGCGCCACTGTTCCTGCTGGTCGGCGATCAGGCGCAGCGACGCCTTTTCGATCTGCTCGACCTGTTCGGATGGCTTCAGCCCGTCCTGGCTCGCCTTCACGATACCCGCCCGCACCTGCTCGCGCAGGCCCGCATAACGCACCATCTCGAATTCATCGAGATTGCTCGCCGAGATCGACAGGAAGCGCAGGCGCTCCAGCAGCGGGTGTGCCCGGTTGGCGGCTTCCTCAAGCACACGCTGGTTGAACTCCAGCCATGACAGCTCCCGGTTCAGGAACCGGTCTGGAGACGTCATCAGCGCCTTGTTGGTGCGTAGTGTTCCGTCAGCCATGTTTGCCCGTCAGCCCTTTTTCTTCGTCAGTTCAGCTTCGGCCCACCCGGCGCGTCCGCTTCCATCGCGTCGAGTACCTCCTTGACCAGCGGCACGCTCGGCGCCCGGCCCAAGTCGGTCACATTGTCACTCAGCCTTTCGGCGAACTGCTCAATGGCCTCATAGGAGAGATCAAGCCGCGGAACCAGATATTTGAGGACATCCGGCTCCAGTTTGAGGAAATGCCGCACCGCCGCCGCTTTCAGCCGGCCCAGCATCATCGCTTCGTCCGGCGCATAGATTTCCGCCACAGGCATCGAATTGAGACGCGACTTCAGGTCAGGTGACGGCGCCTGCCAGTTTGGCGGCGCCTGGTTGGCCGTCAGCAACAGCCGCCCCGACCCGCCCGAAACGAGATTGATCAGCGACAACATACGGTCGCCCGCCGGCACACGGTCGGCGCCGTCGATCGCCGTATAGGTCGCCGCCCGGGCCTCCACGTCGCGTGCCTTCAGGCCAGCGAACGGCTTGGCCTCAAACACGTCCCCGCCGAACTGCCGCGCCCAGGCATGGGCAATCGTCGTCAGGCCCGCTTTCGGCGGCCCGACAAGGCAGAGGACCGGCGTTGGCCAGTTCTCCGGACGCTGCACGATACGCAGGGCCGTTTCATTGACGGGAGACATGACAAGATCGGAAAACCCGAGCCCCGGGTCCGGAAATACAAAACGCAGCTGATCGGGCATACCGGGCCTGCCGACTCAGTTCCGCTCTATTGCCTCGCCGCAGCCGACACGGCCGAACGCAGCACCAGACCTTTGGCATCAGGCGCTTCTGCCAGCGACACGCCGCGCTGCAGCAGGTCGTTCTGCAGCCTTGGCTCGTCGCCCGCATAGGCAAACGTCACCAGCGCGCCATCACGGGCAATGGCCGTAATCTTGAAATCGGATACCAGCGGCGACCGCGCCAGCGCGCTGCGCAGCGTGTTCCATTCGGCCAGCGACGTATAGCGGACGCTGGCACTGGTCGTCGTGCGGGTACCGCCCCGGATGATCGAGCGCCGCTTCCAGTCCTCGTCGAGGAATTCTGCTGCCGCATCGGCTGCGCCTTTCAGCGTCGTCGCATAATTCGTGGTGCCGAGCAGTTCCGTTCCCGCCGCTGTCACCGTCGACAGCGTCGTGCGATACGCGCCGTTGCGGCCTTCAACTTCCGCCAGCACGCCGCGCCGTGCGCCGACTGTCGCTGCTTCAGTGGAAAAGACCGACCAGTCAGAGAAGGCCGTATAGCCCGGATTGGCGGCTGTCACATAAGGTGCCAGCGCGTTGGCATTGCCTGCGCCCAGTGCCTGGCGCCAGTCTTCCTGCGCCTGGTAATTTGATGCCAATGGCACGATCAGGCTCTTCGGGCCCTGAGTATCGACATAAGGCACGCCGATACTGTCCAGGTGCGCCCGCACCATCAGCGGGTTCAGCACCACGGACAGGACACCGCGATAGCGTCCGGCACCGGCGGTCTCTTCCTGCACGTCCACTGCCGCCGAGAGGCGCTCTGCGAGGGCATAATCCACTGGCAGGCCGCCCGCTGAGGCACGATCGTCCGACAGCGTGAACTTGGTCAGCAACAAGCGCGCTGCTTTCTGACGGGCCACCGACATGGCTTTTTCACGGGCTTCGATAACGCTCGCCGCCTGTTCATCGACTTCAATATTGCGAATGGTGTAGACATCGCGCGTATCCGCACGCGCTGGCAGCGAAGCGGCGCAGGCGAGGAATACCGAGGCGAGAAGCAAACGAATCATGGTCAACGACCTCCCTGTCAGCCTTCCTTGTAGCAAGGCAATGCGGAGGCTGGAACCGCAAGCAACACTGGATCAGGCGATTTCCCCATGCTAACGCGCGAAGCATCATGACCGAAACGCCCAAAACTCCCCTGTCTTACCGTGATGCTGGTGTCGATATTGAGGCAGGCGAACGCCTCGTCGGCGCCATCGGCCCAATGGCCAAAGCCACTGCCCGCGCCGGCGTGATGGGCGGCCTAGGCGGCTTCGGTGCCTTGTTTGATTTGAAGAAAGCCGGATATGATGACCCGATCCTCGTGTCCGGAACGGATGGCGTCGGCACCAAGCTGATGCTCGCCTTCGAAGCCGGGCAACACAATACGGTCGGCATCGACCTCGTCGCCATGTGCGCCAATGACGTGCTGGCGCAGGGCGCCGAGCCGCTCTTTTTTCTCGATTATTTCGCCACCGGCAAACTCGAAGGCGGCATCGCAGAAGCCGTCGTCTCCGGCATTGCCGAAGGCTGCCGCCAGTCCGGCTGCGCCCTTGTCGGCGGTGAAACCGCCGAAATGCCCGGCATGTACCCGCCCGGTCACTATGATCTGGCCGGCTTTGTCGTCGGGGCCGTCGACCGCGACAAGGTCCTGCCGCGCATGGACGACATGGTCCCCGGCGACGTGCTGATTGGCATTGCCTCCTCCGGCCCGCACTCCAACGGCTATTCCCTGATCCGTCGCATCGTCGAGCGCGAAGGCCTGACCCACGCCTCGCCCTCGCCGTTCAGCAACCAGACGCTCGGCGAAGCGCTGCTGACGCCGACCCGCCTCTATTCGCATATCGCCCTGCCGCTGATCCGTTCGGGCGTCGTCAAAGGCCTCGCCCACATTACCGGCGGCGGCCTCACCGAGAACACGCCCCGCATGGTGCCGGACCACCTGACGCCCGTCATCGACCGCAAGACCTGGACCCCGCTCCCGGTCTTTCAGTGGCTGCAACAGGCCGGCAATGTCACCGAAGACGAGATGCACCGCACCTTCAACATGGGCATCGGCCTGATCTTCGCGGTTGCCGCTGAAGACGTAGACGTCGCCATGGCCCAGCTCAATGAAGCCGGCGAAAACCCCGTCATCCTCGGCCACCTCGCCGCGAAATGAAGCGTCTCAAGCTCGCGATCCTGATTTCCGGCCGCGGCTCGAACATGGAGGCGTTGCTCAAGGCCGCCGCCGCGCCGGACTATCCGGCCAAGCCTGTCCTCGTCCTCTCCAACCGCCCCGATGCAGCCGGTCTCGAAACAGCTCTTGAGGCGGGCGTTCCCGCGCTTGCCATTGATCACAAACCTTATGGCAAGGACCGCGAAGCGTTCGAGCGCGCCATGGACGCCGCGCTCAGCGAGGCAGGCACCGAGATCATCGCGCTGGCCGGTTTCATGCGCGTACTGACGCCCAGGTTCGTGGAAAAATGGCAGGGCCGGATGATCAACATCCACCCCTCGCTCCTGCCGAAATACAAGGGCCTCGACACCCACCAGCGCGCCCTCGACGCAGGCGACGCCGAAGCCGGCGCCACCGTCCACTGGGTCAGCCCCGGTGTCGATGACGGCGAGATCATCCAGCAGGCCAGCCTGCCCATCCTGCCCGGCGACACGCCCGACAGTCTCGCCGCCCGCCTCCTGCCTGTGGAACATCGCCTCTACCCAGAAGCGCTGGCCAAGGCGTGCGCCGTGGTCTCCGCGCGGACCTGACACCCCCTCACCTCACCCAAACCCCACCCATCTCTCCACAAGCTCCGGGAACACTTTCGCCCGCAGGCCTTGGCGAAATCGCGCCGACACGGCACAAGCTACGTATCGAGCCGGAGATTTTATGTCCCGATAATATTGGCGCGCATGGTGCGGCTATCGCAAGTTGCAGAAGTTCAGACTTGACGTGCATTCGCACGCGAAGCGCTTCGCCTTGCCTCATCCAAAAATGACAATGAGCGTCCGGCACCGACCGGGACGCAAAACATGAAAGGAGTCTCTGACAATGATCAGACCCTATACTGACCAAGACACTGATGCCGTGGTGTCCATCTGGCGCGCGACCAGCGAAGTCGCGCATCCGTTTCTGTCCGAAGCGTTCCTCGCGGCAGAGACGGAAAATGTGAGAAACGTATATCCGAAATTCGCGGAGATCTAGGTGCTGAAAAACCACGGCCAGCCCATCGGTTTCATGGCCATGATCGACAAAGAGGTTGGGGCGATATTTCTCGCCCTCGCCTGTCATGGGCAAGGTTTCGGCCGCGCCATGATGGATTTTGCCGTTTCACGAAAAGGGGTTGTGAGCCTGAATGTGTTCGAGGCAAACACGATTGGACGTGCTTTCTATGATCGATATGGTTTCCGGCAAACCGGCAAGTATCTTCATGAAGGTTCGGGCCAGATGACCCTGCAAATGGCGTTCACGCCGGATGCGGGCTGACAAATTCGGGGCGGCGCCCAAAGTGTCTGTCCCCTCACGTAGCAAACGCGCAGCCGCAAAAAACCGGCGGACTCGCGCTTGTCCGGTCTTTGACTATGGATAAATGGCGCAGTTCAGCCATGATTGAAGCGTGCAGGACTCAGCGCCCGAAACCGTTCAGCCGAAAGAGCGCAATTCCGGTGTCCGGAAAGCCGGGTTGTTCGCTTGCACGGACTTCTCGTTGAACAACCTTGCCCAAACGGGTGCTTCTGTCGGACTCAGGGCTTTCGAGAAATAGTAGCCCTGCGCCTCCTTCGCTCCCGCTTCGATGACAAAAGCGAGTGCCTCTGGTGTTTCGATACCTTCTGCCACCGAATTGATGCCAAGTGTGGCGGCAAAGCGTACGCCCGTTTCCACGGCCATCCGCGCAAACGCGTCGCGATGGGAGGCCAAAACAAAGCTCCGGTCTATTTTCAGTTCCGTAAACGGAAAGCGTCGCAGCTGGGCTATGCTTGCCGCGCCGGTCCCAAAATCATCAAGGCTCAGCTTGAAACCGGCCAGGCGAAGGCGCGACAGCACTTCAAGGGTATTGGCCTGGTTATCCAGCAACCTGTCTTCGGTGATCTCGAACGTGATCGAGCGGGGATCGATTCCGGCGTACGTGAATTTGTCACGAATCTTGTCGGCCACGACCGGGTTTAGAATGCAGGCCGGACTCATATTGATCGCCAGTCCGAAAGGCCCGATTTTCCGCTCCCAGTCGCCAGTGTCGGCAATCGCCTGTTCGATCATCGTCCGGGTCAGCTGGCCCATCATGCTGTGGGTCATGGCCGCTTCGATGTGACCGGCCGGTCCGGAGACCGTGCCATCATCGGCGACATGCCGGCAAAGCACCTCAAAACCTGACACGCGCTGCGTACACAGGTCAATCTTGGGCTGGTAGAATGCGTGCAGGCGCTTGTGCTCCAGGTCCTCGGCCAGTTGCACCTGACTCACCGTCGCGCCAGCCAGCACACTTTCCGTGCGCAGTCTGTTTAGCAAGACAGCCAGCCTGGCAGAATCAACGGGCTTTTTCAGAATGCCCGCAACGTGCAAATCCAGCATTTTTCCCATATTGTAGACAGTCTGGATGAGTCCGACTTCCTCACCGCTGACGATGATCACCGTCCCGCAATATTTCATTCGGGCCAGTTCACGAATAACGCTTATGCCATTCACCTTCGGCATTTGCAGGTCGCAGACGATCAGATCGAACCTGTCAGCATCCTCGGCGACACGCGCGATGCACTTTTCGCCGTCTTCGGCCATCTCCACGCATTGCACGCCCGCGCAAAGCAGGTGTTCTTCCATGACAACGCGGAACAGCGGGTCGTCATCGACGACCAGGGCGGATTTGTGTCTCATGTCAGTGCGACGGTTGCGCCGCTGCAGGCGCGCCGTTGACCGCGATCCCTGCGAGGGGACAGGGCCAGTGGTCCTCGCACGTCGGAGATCAAGAATATCGTCATTGGCATGGCCCTGCTTCAGAATTCGAATGGGAACCTAGGCGATCAAGGTGTAATTACGGACAATCATATCGATCGAATTTGATGCAAATTCCGAAAGGGAAATACGCTCGCTTATCCACCCCCTCCAGCACCCGGTGTATAATGCGCGCCATGCCCGCCTTCACCCTCCTCACGCCCCTACCCGGCCTGCCCTGGTATCTCCTGCCCATCTGGCCGCTGGTCTTCTGGCGCGTCCAGCGCCTACAAGCATGGTTCCGAGCAGCTGGCGGTCCAGGAAGCCAGATGCTCTGGGGCGTGATGTGGAATGGCCGTGTCGTGATCATCCAGCTCTCGGATGATTTATCCGGGCATCGTCCAGGCTGTTTCCGGGCACCTGTCTGCGACCGGCTGAACCTAGCGCTCTCGAGCGATCACCCGCTCTCCTCTCTCTTCCGTTCACCCCGGCGGAAGCCGGGGCCCAGGGCCGCGAGTACAGGTCTGGCCGCTGTGATTCCCGGCGTACGCCGGGAAGATCGGTTTTTTGAGGTCATTCCGGACACCTGACCCGCAACTCAACCCGCAGACAGAAAAAGCCGGAGGGCTCCCGCCCATCCGGCTTTTGGTGCTGGATATGCTGTGGGATTGGAGGCCTGTCAGCTGGCAATCTCGCAGGCAAACAATAGCGCATAGCTACCATATTCCTCGGTATTCCCTGAGATGACCTCTTCAATATCCGGTTCGTGGTCGAACAAAGCGTTTCTGTAATAAAACACGCGAACATAATCCTGATGCTCATAGGCAGGCGAGGTATTATGCACCATTTCGTCAAAAGCGCTCGGCGGTATTTGGGTGAACGCTGACAGCAAGATTGTGTCGTCAGCGGCACGCGAAAAAGCAAGATACCAAGTCGTACCGTTGGATCCGAGTTCCGAATTGTAACCTTGCACAAATGGAACCACGAATTTTTCGGCGCGGTAGAAATTCAGTTCGGACGGACTGATTTGGCCCGTCGTGTCCGAAAGCCCTTCTGATCGCACAAAAATTCTTTCATCCGGTGGAAGATCGCAAGGTGGACCAAACGGCGAGTATGCTCCCGCAACCTCACTCAAAATAGATGTTGACGACGGCCCCCGTAACAGCGGCCAGCCTGCTCCCGACAAAAACAGTATAGCGGCCAAAGCAACAATACAAACGATCCTCGGTCTCACGCGAAGTCCTCCGTAGCAAAGCACAGCGTAGCTGAAATAGCGTGGCTCTCGCGTATACAGCACCCACCCAAACAAAAAGGGCCCAACCTTGCGGCGGGCCCCTTCTTGAATATCGTACTGCAAATAGAGGCCGCGCAGCCCTAGCCGACGATCTGGTCAGCCGTGAAGAATTGCGCGATTTCGATACCGGCATTCTCTTCTGAGTCCGACCCGTGCACCGAATTCTCCCCGATCGAAAGCGCGAACAATTTGCGGATCGTGCCGTCGGCGGCGTCGGCCGGGTTGGTCGCGCCCATCACGTCGCGGTATTTCGCAACGGCGTCGTCAGCTTCCAGGACCTGAACGACGACAGGTGCCGAGGTCATGAACTCGACCAGTTCGCCGAAGAATGGACGTTCCTTGTGAACACCGTAGAATTGCTCGGCCTGGGCCTGGCTCATATGGATGCGGCGCTGGGCGACAATGCGCAGGCCGGCCTTTTCGATCACGGCATTGACGGCGCCGGTGAGGTTACGCTGGGTCGCGTCGGGCTTGATGATGGAAAAGGTGCGCTGGACAGCCATGAGGAAGTTCCTGTTGTGAGGGAATTGGAGTGTTGGCGCGGCCTATAGCGGCGCGGGCCCGCCGGGGCAAGCATTCAGGGCGGCGCTTGCACAGGTGCTGGATGGAGCCTAGGGGCGAGTATCACGACATGCCAAGGACCCCCGCCATGAGCACCCTGCCGCCCTGCCCCAAATGCCGGTCCGAATTCACCTATGAAGACGGCCCCATGCTGGTCTGCCCGGAATGCGCCCATGAATGGGCCGCAGGCGAAGCGGCAGACGCGGGCGAAAAGATGATCAAGGATTCCAACGGTAACCCGCTCGCCGACGGCGATACGGTCACAGTGATCAAGGACCTGAAGGTCAAAGGCAGCTCCCTCGTCGTCAAACGCGGCACCAAGGTCAAGAATATCCGCCTCACCGACGGCGACCACGACATCGACTGCAAGATCGACGGCATCGGCGCGATGGGCCTGAAGTCAGAGTTCGTGAAAAAGGCCTAGACGCTCGCCTCTCGGCTGGCTTGCCGGCGGAAGGTGAAATAGGCGAGGCTGAGTGACATCGCATCGACAAGCATGTGTAGCAGGATAGGCAGGAACAGCGACCCTGTCGCCCAGTAGACGACCCCGATGACCGCGCCCAGGATCGCCGTGCCCACCGCACCACCCCAGCCCTGGTAAGCGTGCGCCAAGGCGAATATCACGGCCTGGACCGCAATGACGGCGTAGACCGGCATGAAGAAGGCCAACATCCACATCACGAACCCGCGATAGGCAATTTCTTCCGCGACGCCCGCGCTGACGGACAAGGCCATGCCCCATCTGTGCTGTCGTGCCGTCTTCGGCAGGAACGGTGCCAGATCGGCGTGAGCCTTCAGGCGCGCCGCATCGCCTTTCCCGCTGGCGAGTCCGCCCAGCAGGTTCAGCACCATACCGGTCAGCAGGGCCGCCGCGATCAAACTCCCGATCCAGAAATGTCCTGCCAGGTTAGGCGCGGTGAATCCGAGCAGCGTCCAATCCCGGCCCAACACAAACCACGTCGCCAGTACGCTGGTGGCCAGCACGGCGTGAAACGCGATGGTCTTCATGTATTCGGCGGACAAAATATCCGTGTCGGCCACCGCCTCACGCCGCAAGAAGGAGCGGTGATCGAACCATCCCCAAACCGGCACAACAATGACCAGAAATGCCAATACAAGCCAATCGGGCGTTACAATACCCATGCTCATACTCCTGCCTCCGACCAGCCGCCCTTCGGCGTCTGTTGAAAATAACGCGTTACCATGCCGGCATCCTTCGCCGCCTTGAACTGCGCCCGCGCCTTGGTCCGCGCGCCGCTATCGCCATCGTCGAACATCACCATGCAGCGCGTATAGGGTGCATCCACAGGCACTTCGACCCCGTCCATCAGCACCAAAGCCGCCGCGCCGTTCACATTGTGCGCCTTGGCTGACAGCAGGATGGGCTGGCGATTGGCATCAAGCCCCGGCGCCTCGGCCTGGCCATGCGGCAGGAAGCTCTTGTCCTCATAGGTCCACAACGCCGCGTCCAGCGCGGCCCGCCGCTCGGCATTGGGTGACACGGCCAGCACACGCCAGCCAGCCTCAAGGCATTTCGCCATCAACGGCGCCGCCGCCTGCTCCAGCGTCGTGCGGGAGAGATGGTAGAACCACCATTCAGGCGCCGGCATATCCGCCACTGACTAGTCCTCGTAGTTTTCGGCGATCCAGCGATCCAGCAGGCGCGGGCCGAAGCCGGAGGCCCAGCTCACATCCAGCGCCGCCTTCTCGCCTTCAACCCAGGCCACGCCGGCAATATCGAGGTGTGCCCATTTCACGCCGTCTTTCACGAAGCGCTTCAGGAACTGCGCCGCCGTGATCGAACCAGCGGCCCGGCCACCGATATTGCGCATGTCGGCAAACTTGGATTTCAGCAGGCTGTCATATTCCGGCCCCATCGGCAGGCGCCAGACGCGCTCGCCTTCGGTCATGCCGGCCTTGCTCAGTTCATCGGCAAGATCGTCGCTGCCCGTAAACATGCCCGCATGATGATGGCCCAACGCCATCACGATGGCACCGGTCAGCGTGGCAAGGTCAACCATCGCCTTCGGCTTGAAATGCTCCTGCGCGTACCAAAGCACGTCGCAAAGCACGAGGCGCCCTTCGGCATCGGTGTTCTGGACCTCAATGGTCTGGCCACTGGCCGACGTCAGGATATCGCCCGGGCGGATCGCATCGCCGTCCGGCATGTTCTCGACGAGCCCGACAAGACCAACCACGTTCACTTTCGCCTTGCGCGCTGCCAGTGCCCGCATCGCGCCGGTCACGGCTGCTGCGCCGCCCATGTCGCCGCGCATGTCTTCCATGCCCGGTCCGGGCTTCAGCGAGATGCCGCCGGTATCGAAGCAGACGCCCTTGCCGACCAGGATCACCGGATCCTCGCCCGGCTTGCCGCCATTCCATTTCATGATGCCGAGTTGGCTTTCCTTGCGCGAGCCTTGGCCGACGCCTAGCAGCGCATTCATGCCCAGCTTCGCCATCTCCATCTCGCCGAGGATCTCAACCTCGACGCCGAATTCGGACAGGTCATTCAGTTTCGCAGCAAAGCTCGCCGGATAAAGGTCATTCGGCGGCAGGTTCACCAGGTCCCGCGCAAGCATCGTGCCCTCTGCGGCGGCGTCGAGCGGCACGAAGGCGGCCTTCGCGGCCTTGGCATCGTCCACAACCACGGTCACGGAAGTCAGGCTCGGCTTCTGGTCGGCCTTCTGCTTGGTCAAGTATGTATCAAAACGATAGGCGGCGAGCTTGGCACCCAGTGCGACCCTTGCGGCATCCTCGGCACTGCCCACATGAACCGCCAGCGATTTGAACCCGCTTTTTGCGTGCGACTTTACGAGATTGGCCCCGATGGACTCCAGAATTCGTGCATCGCGCTTCGTCGGTTTTCCGCCGCCAATCAGCACGGCACGCCGGGAATCACTGCCCTTTGGCAGCACGATCAGGGCTTGCTGGTCCTTCTTCCCGTCGAATCGCGCGCCGGTCAGCGCCTCAGTCAGCAGCCCGCCGGACGCAGCGTCCAGGCTGGCTGCACCAGCCGGCAAACCATCGCCTTCATCAACAATGAACGCTACGATGTCGACCTTGGCGGCGTCGGCGAATGTGATTTTCATATGAGTATTCTCCATTTGTGACGGAAACTAAACGTCGACGTGCGCAGTGCAACTCGTTAGCTAAGAAAAAAATGACCTGATTCAGGCAGGCCTGCCGGAAAATGTTTCCCAATTGAGCGTATGAGCAAAGTCCAGACCTACCTTTTCTACGAAGTCTTGCGTGCGGTGCTCATCATTGTCGGTGGCCTCGCCATGCTTGCGCTCCTTGCGCAAGGTCTGTCACGCACCGATCTCATCCTCGAAAACCGCCAGTCTGCCCTGACTTACTTCTATATCGTGATGCTCGGCGCGCCGCAGGTCATCGCGCTGCTGACGCCGCTTGCCCTGTTTGTAGCAGGTGTCTGGTCGCTCAATCGCATCCACAAGGACAGCGAGATTGTCGTCGCCCAGGCCGCCGGCATGACGCCATGGCAGATCGCATCGCCGATCATGCGCCTCGCCGTGCTATGCACGGTGGCCCACCTGGCCGTGAATCTCTGGGTACAGCCGGCCGCCCAGCGCGCCATGCGCGAAACCGTGTCGGTTGCCCGCGCCGACCTCGCCGCCGCCCTGATCCGCCCCGGCCAGTTCACCACCAATGGCGAGCGCCTCACCTTCTACGCCCGCGAGCAGATCAATGGCGAACTGCGCGGCGTGCTGATCTCCGACATGACGGATCCGGAATTCCCGACAGACATCCTGGCCCGCAGTGCGGCACTGGTTGAAGTGGAAGGCCGCCCGACCCTGCTCCTGCGCGAGGCAATCAGCCAACAGCTGGATGACAATCAGCAACTCTCCATCCTCGAATTCGAACAGTACATGTTCGATCTGACGGATTTCATGACAGAGGATTCCGACCTCGTCCTGAAGGCGTCAGACAAATACCTGTATGAACTCTTCTTCGTCGACCGCTCGAACTATTTCGAGGCCAAGGAAGCCGACAACCTGCTTGCCGAGGCCAATGCGCGCCTCACCACGCCACTGCTCAACTTGGTGATGGCGATGATCGCCGTGTTCGCGGTGCTTGGCGGCGATTTCAGCCGCAAGGGCTATGGCAAGCGTATCGCTCTGGCCGGCGCCGGCGCGATCGTCGTGCTGATTGTCCAGCTGGCGCTGCAATCGTCTGCCGCAGACGATCCCTCACTCAACATTCTCCAATGGTTGCTACCGATCAGCGTATTTGCCTTGCTCGCCTACGTCTACTTCCACCGCGGGCGGAAAATCGGGCAGGTCGACCGCCCCAACCTTGACCGGATCCTTCCGGGAAAAGGGGCACCTGCATGAATTTCGCCTTCTCCCGCATCCAGCGCTACATCCTGCGCGAATGCCTCAGTGGCCTCGTGCTCGTGCTAGGCGTGCTGCTGCTCGCCATCCTAATGATCGACGTTGTCGAACAGCTGCGCACGGTTGGCGGCGACGTGAAGCTCAGCCTCGCGGGCGCCCTGCGCCTGTCGCTGATGAAGTTGCCGCTGATCATGGAGCAGACCTTGCCCTTCGCCATTCTCGTGGCGTCGATGCTGGCCTTTACCCGCCTCAACCGCCAGTCTGAACTCTCCATCATCCGCGCCAGCGGCATCTCGGCCTGGCGCTTCCTCGCCCCGGTCATCGTCATGGCCCTCGTGCTCGGCATCTTCACCACCACCGTGCTGAACCCCTTCGCGGCAAAGCTCACGGAATCCTTCGAGCTCGAACGCGCCCGCCTGCTGGATGACGGTCGCCAGACCATGGCTGTCTCCGATACCGGCGTCTGGCTGCGCCAGGGCGACGATTCCAGCCAGATCGTGATTCACGCCCGGCGCGTCGAGGAAGGCGGCATTGTGCTCGTCGACGTCAAGATGATCGAGGAAGAACGCCTCTTTGCCGGCAACCGGCCAACCAATGACTACACGTTCGTGCGCCGCATCGACGCGACTCGCGCCTATCTCCGCAACGGCTTCTGGCAGCTGGAGAACGTGGTCGAGAACGTCCCGAACCTGCCGCCGGAGCGCAAGGCAAACCTCGCCATCCCGACCTCGCTCGACGCGGTCACCCTGCTCGACAAGTTTGCCTCGCCGAACACGATCGGCTTCTGGAATCTGCCCCGCTTCATCAACCAGACCCAGGCGGCGGGCCTGGATGCCTCGCGCTACAAGATGCGCTGGAACAGCCTGATGGCCACGCCGGCCCTGTTCGTTGCCATGGGCCTGATCGGTGCCATCGTCTGCCTGCGCCTATCGCGGCTTGGCGGCACATCGCGCCTGCTCGCCATCGGGTCGCTGATGGCTGTCGGCCTCTATTTCTTCACCCAATTCTCGTCCAGTCTCGGGGCCACCGGGGCCGCGCCGCCCGTGGTTGCAGCCTGGAGCCCACCCCTGTTCGTGCTCTTCTGCACGCTCACTTTCCTGGCCTATCGCGAAGACGGTTGATCCAGTTCCGGCCTTGACAGGCGGCGCCTGCCCACCCCATCACTCCCGCCCTTGAAGAGGTGCCCCCATGAAACTTGTCGTTGTCGAGTCGCCCGCCAAGGCTAAAACGATCAACAAATACCTCGGCAAGGACTATAAGGTTCTGGCCTCGTACGGACACATCCGCGACCTGCCATCAAAGAATGGTTCGGTCGATCCGGACAATGATTTCGAGATGCTCTGGGAGGCTGACGCCAAGTCCGCCAAGCGCATCACCGACATCGTGAATGCCCTCAAAGAGTCCGATACACTCATTCTCGCGACCGACCCGGATCGCGAAGGCGAGGCGATTTCCTGGCATCTGGTCGAGGCCCTGAAGAAGCGCCGCGCGCTCAAGAAGGACGTGCATGTCGAGCGCGTTGTGTTCAACGCGATCACCAAGAATGCCGTCACCACGGCGATGGAACACCCGCGCCAGATCGACCAGGAACTGGTTGATGCCTATCTTGCCCGCCGCGCGCTCGACTATCTTGTCGGCTTCACCCTGTCCCCGGTCCTCTGGCGCAAGCTGCCCGGCAGCCGCTCGGCTGGCCGCGTTCAGTCGGTTGCCCTGCGCATCGTCTGCGACCGCGAGAACGAGATCGAACTCTTCCGCCCGCAGGAATACTGGAACATTGCCGCCAGCCTGCGCGCGCCTGACGGCACCGATTTCGAGGCCCGTCTGCACGCCCTCGACGGCGATACGCTGAAAAAATTCACGCTCGGCAACGAGGGCGACGCCGACAAGGCGCTCGAAATCGTCAAGACCGGCGGCTACTCCGTCGCCAGCGTCGAAGCCAAGCCGGTCAAGCGCAACCCGCCACCGCCCTTCATCACGTCCACCCTGCAGCAGGAAGCCTCTCGCAAGCTCGGCTTCGGCGCCAAGCGCACCATGCAGGCCGCCCAGAAACTGTATGAAGAAGGCCGCATCACCTATATGCGGACCGACGGCGTCAACATGGCCGAAGAGGCCTATGCCGCTGCCCGCAGCATGATCCAGTCAAACTATGGCGCCCGCTACCTGCCGGAAAACACCCGCCGCTATTCCTCCAAGGCCAAGAATGCGCAGGAGGCTCACGAAGCCGTCCGCCCGACCGACTTCAACCTGAGCCCGGAAGACTATCACGGCGACGGCGACCTGAAGAAACTCTACACGCTCATCTGGCGCCGCGCCGTTGCGTCCCAGATGGAAACCGCCCTGTTCGAGCGCACCACGATCGACCTCAAGTCGAAAGACCAGCGCGCCCTCCTGCGCGCTACCGGCCAGGTCCTCGTGTTCGACGGGTTCATCAAGCTCTACACCGTCAGCCACGATGCCGGCGACGATGATGACGAGACCGAAGGCCGCCTACCCAAGATGGAACAGGGCCAGCACGCCGATCTGCTGAAGGCCGACGCCAACCAGTCCTTCACCGCGCCGCCGCCGCGCTATACCGAGGCCAGCCTCGTCAAGCGCCTCGAAGAGCTCGGCATCGGTCGCCCGTCTACCTATGCCTCGACCATGTCGACGCTCGAAGACCGCGGCTATGTCCGCATCGAGGGCAAGGCGCTGGTCCCCGAGGACAAGGGCCGCCTCGTCACCGCGTTCCTCGAAAACTTCTTCGCCCGCTACGTGGAATATGATTTCACCGCGGGTCTCGAGGAAAAGCTCGACGTCATCTCCGACGGCAAGCTCGACTGGAAAGCCTTCCTGCACGAGTTCTGGAAACAGTTCGCTGCCGACATTGACAGCACCAAGGACCTGCGCGTTTCCGCCGTGCTCGATGCCCTCAACGAAACCCTCGGTGCCTATGTCTTCCCGCGTCAGGACGCCGAAGGCAATCCGATCGAAAACCCGCGCCTTTGCCCGCTTTGCAAGGAGGGCGAGCTCTCGATGAAGCTCGGTCGCTTCGGCGCCTTTGTCGGCTGTTCGCGCCACCCCGAGTGCAAGTTCACCCGCCAGTTCAGCGCCGATGGCGACGCGGCTGCGATCAATCCGGATGGCAACGAGCTTGGCCTGCACCCTGAGACAGGCGAGATGATCTACCTCAAGACCGGCCGCTTCGGCCCCTATGTCGAGATGGCCAATGGCGAGAATCCCAAGCGCGCCTCCCTGACCAAGGCCGAAAAGGAAAAGCCGCAGGATTTGACGCTGGAACGCGCTGTCGAACTCCTCCTGCTGCCCCGCGAAGTCGGGCGGCACCCGGAAGACAACGAGCCGATCCTGGCAAACTTTGGCCGCTTCGGACCCTACGTCCAGCATGGCAAGACCTATGCAAACCTGAAAGATCCCGCCGATGTCTTCGCCATCGGCCTCAACCGCGCCGTGGCGCTGATCGAGGACAAGAAGGCCAATCCGGGCCGGGGGCGCGGCGGCGCGACCGCGCTGAAGGAACTCGGCAACCATCCGGACGGCGACCCGGTCCAGGTCTTCGCCGGCAAGTACGGGCCTTACGTGAAACACGGCAAGGTCAACGCCACGATCCCGAAAGAGATGAGCCCCGACACGATCACGCTCGAACAGGCCGTCGAACTCGTGAACGCGCGCGCCGCCGCTGGTCCGGCCAAGAAGAAGGCGCCGGCGAAAAAGAAAGCCCCCGCCAAGAAGAAACCAGCGGCCAAAAAACCTGCCGCGAAAAAGAAAGAGGATTGATCGGAACCGGACCTGCAAGGGTCCGGCTCAGGCCTTTCCGCGATGAACCCGCCGCTCCGCCCGTTCGCGCCCTATCTGCTGCTCGCCGCAGGCATCGCGGGGATATACGCGCTTCAGCCTGCGCCCGTCATGGTGTCTGCGCCCGAAGTCGTGGAATTACTTCCGCCGCCAACGCCGACCTTCGCTTTTCCCGTCTCCATGGCGCTTTGTCCGACGCTCGATGTCGCCAATGCGCCACCCAGCGATGCAAGCCTGCACATCATCGGATACACAGCCCTGGTTGAGGTGAATGCGGCAGTCATGCTGGCCCGCGCGCCAGTCGAGCAGGCCTGCGTCTCATCCGGCTTTGGCGCACGAAACGGCCAGACACATACCGGTATCGACTATTACAACCTTGAGCCTGTCAGCATCTACGCCGCCGGCGATGGCACCGTCCGCGAAGCCGTCACACGCGCCGACTTCGGCAACATGCTGATCATCGACCACGGTCACGGCGTCTTCACCCGTTATGCCCACCTCGATAATTTCGACGGTATGGAGGTTGGCGGGGCGGTCCTCTCGGGCCAAATCATCGGTGTCATGGGCAACACCGCAGCCACGACAATTCCGCGCCACCTTCACTACGAAATCCTGACCGGAGACTGGGGCGAACTCTCCGGCTCCTTCGCCTTGACGCCGATCAATCCGGTGGCATTCACGGGGCAGAACTAGATTGTTCCCTTTTTGGGAGACTTTTTAATCCTAAGATTGCACATGCCCGCTCCATGGACGAATCCGCGCGCCTCGAAGAGACCATTCAGTCTGCCTGTCCGGTGGTCGCCAAACTGCCTTCGGCACATCAAAACCGGCTCGTCATTCTGGTCCGGTCATTCCTGCGTGACGTTGAATTTCGTGGCGCGGCAGGCTTCCAGCCACCGCCGGAAGCGCACCTCAAGATTGCTGCCCATGCATGCCTCCTGCTTTTGAACCGAGACCAGGATCACTTCGACCTGGGCCTGCGCGTGGTCCTTCACCTGCATGGCATCCACCATTGCCGCGAATTGGCCGATCGCCAGTTCCGGCGGGGCCGGATGGACATGGAGTGGGCCGAAATCCGCCGCGACGGCGCTGATTCCGTCGCCGCCATGTGCCGCGTCATGCACGAATTCGCCCACCGACTCGACAGCCCTCATATGCTCGCCAACACGTCTCCGGCCTTGCTTTCCACCGAGTGCCACGCCACATGGGCCGAAGTGATGGAGGAGGAACGTACGTTTCTCCGCGCAAGAATCGAGTATGGCGTCCCAACGTCGCTGACTCCCTACGCTGCAACAAATCACGCAGAATTCTTCGCCTGCACCACGGAAGCCTTCTTTGCGCGACCGGACATGCTGCGAGACCAATTTCCCCGCGTCTACGCACAGCTGGCCCATTTTTACGGGGGCCGCGCGTAGGCATTTCCTGCAAGCCTTTCGAATAAGAATCCACTATATCCAACCACATGACATTTCCAGACAAGCAAACTGTCCTCGATTACATTCGGGACAATCCCGCCGCCACAACGAAACAAGCCATCGCCAAGGGCCTCCGGGTCAAAGGCGAGGAGCGCAACGTGCTGCGCGCCATCCTCAAGGAACTTGAGGCCGACGGAGCCCTCGAACGCACCGGCAAACGCGCCTGGGCACAGGCCGACCGGCCGCCGCCCACGGGCGTCGTTGAGTTCACCCGTATCGACGAGAATGGCGACCTGATCGGCAAGTCGGTCGGCGACAATGGCCCCTTCGGGCCTGACATCACCTATGCCGGTCCCTCGGGCAAACCGAAGGGCAAGGCCCCGGCCGTGGGCGACCGCGCCCTGTGCAAGATCAACGAGCATGACGGCGAATGGCGCGCCCGGGCCATTACGATCATCGAAAAACGCCTGTCAGACCGCCTGATCGGCCTCTATTCCACCGGCCCCAATGGCGGCAAGGTTTCGCCCTCCAACCGCAAGGAACGCCGTGAATTCGTGATCCAGGAGGCCGACACGCACGGCGCCAGGGATGGCGACCTCGTGATCGCCGAACCCAAGCCCCAGGGCCGCCGCCATTATGGCCCGGCGCTCGGCGAAATCACCGAGATCATCGGCCATATTTCCGACCCGCGCTCGGCCAGCCTGCTCGCCATCCACGCCCATGACATCCCGACCGAGTTCCCGCAGGCCGTGCTCGATCAGGCCGGCGACGCGGTGCCCGCCCCGTCGGAGCGAGAGGACCTGACACAGATCCCGCTCATCACCATCGACCCGCACGATGCCCGCGACCATGACGATGCCGTCTATGCCGAAAAGCTCGACGATGGCTGGCGCGTGATCGTCGCCATTGCCGATGTCGCCGCCTATGTCACCGAGGGCTCGCCTCTCGACAAGGAAGCGCTCAAGCGCGGCAACTCGACCTATTTCCCCGACCGCGTCGTGCCGATGTTGCCATTCGAGCTCTCGGCCGACGAATGCTCGCTGAGGGAAGGCGAGCCGCGCTGCACGCTCGCCGTCGAGATGATCTTCGGCACAGACGGTCACAAGCGCTCGCACCGCTTCATTCGGGGCATGATGAAGTCTGCCGCCAAGCTGTCGTACGAGGAGGCGCAGGCCGCCATTGACGGCAAGCCCGGCGGTAGGGCCGGCGAACTCCTTGAGACTGTCCTGAAGCCCCTCTGGGGCGCTTATGCCGCCCTCTCCAAGGCCCGCGACAAGCGCGCCCCGCTCGACCTCGACCTTCCCGAGCGCCGCATCATGTTCAAGGAAAGCGGCGAGATTGACGGCATCGTCACCAAGGAGCGCCTCGAAGCCCACCGCCTGATCGAAGAATTCATGATCCAGGCCAACGTCGCCGCCGCCGAGACGCTCGAGCGCCAGAAAAGCCCGCTCATCTACCGTGTCCACGACACGCCGACCGATGCCAAGATCGCGGCCTTTGCCGAGTTCCTGCAGACGATCGAACTGAAATGGACGATCGGCGAACGCCCCCAGACGCACAAGTTCAACAAGCTGATCGGCGAACTGAAAGACGGCGAATACGACCAGATGGTCACCCAAATGATTCTGCGGACCCAGGCCCAAGCCATCTATAGCGAAGAGAATCTCGGCCATTTCGGCCTCAACCTCGTGCGCTATGCCCACTTCACCTCGCCCATCCGTCGCTATGCTGACCTCATCGTCCACCGCGCGCTGATCTCGTCCCTGAAGCTCGGGCCTGACGGCCTCAGCAAGGAAGCGGCCTCGCAGCTCGAACAGACCGCTCAGCACATCTCCGACACTGAGCGCCGCTCGATGGCCGCTGAGCGCGAAGCGACCGACCGCTACCTCGCAATCTTCCTGAAAGACCGCGTCGGCGTCGAGTTCGACGGCCGCATAACCGGCGTCACCGGGTCGGGCCTGTTCGTCCAGCTCAACGGCGTTGGCGCCGACGGCTTCATCCCGATCTCGTCGATCTCGAAGGATTATTGGGTGCTGGATACGGCCGCGATGGCGCTCTACGCCCGTGGCAGCGGCGAGACGTACAGCCTGGGCCAGCTCGTCCGGGTCAAGCTAAAAGAGGTCACGCCCCTGAAGGGCGGCCTCCTGCTTGAAATGCTGTCTGAACCCTTGCCCACCCCCGAAGGCCGCGCCGAGCAGCGCCGCGCCATGGACATCGGCAACGTTCCCCGCCGTAAGGGTGGACCGCCCCGCTCAGGCAAGCCTAAGTTCAACAAGAAAACGCTCCCCAAGCATAAAAGAACAAGCAAGGCTAAGGGACCAAAGAGATGAACAAGCGCCTGCCGGGTTTGAAGTCTGCCTATGACAAGGAGGATGATGGAGACGTCGTCCTCACCAACCAGCGCAGCCCACGCCCGAAGGATGCCGCCACCCTGATTCTCGTTCGGCAGGACGGCCCAGCGCCCCGTGTCCTGCTCGGCAAGCGCTCCGGCGGTCACAGCTTCATGCCGGAAAAGTACGTTTTCCCGGGTGGCAAGGTCGATCCGCACGACGCCCGTGCCCCCATCCTTACCCCCCTCTCGGCGCCCGTTGCGACCCAGCTCGCTATCGGCACCCGCCGCGCGCCCCACGCCTTCGCCCTGACCGCCATCCGCGAGACCTTCGAGGAGACCGGCCTGATCGTCGGCCGGTCCGGACAGGCCACCGGCAAACCACCCACGGGCTGGGGCCGCTATTATGGTGAAGGGGTCATGCCCTGCCTTAAATCCTTCCAGTTCATCGGCCGCGCCATAACGCCGCCCTACCGGCCCAAGCGCTTTGATGCCCGATTTTTCATGGCCGACGCCGAAGACGCCCTGATTGACGAACGCTCGCCAGTCAATGGCGCCGAACTGTCGGACCTGCAATGGGTGACGATCAAGGACTCAATGGACCTCGACCTGCCCTCGGTGACGCGCTTCATGCTGGACGAAATCGACGAGCGCCTGTCCGGCCCCTGGGCCGCCAAAGGCCCGCCCTTCCTGCGCTGGACACGCAATGGCCACACGACAGACCGGCTTTAGCGCAGGAACACTGCTTGACTTCGCCTCCGGGCCCCGTCATTAAGCCGCTTTCCAGTTACAGACGCTAGCATAAGCGAGCCAATCCCATGGCCAAACCAGCCACTATCAAAATCCGCCTCAATTCGACGGCCGACACCGGATTCTTCTATGTCACCAAGAAGAACCCGCGCACGAAGACTGAAAAGCTCGTGCTGAAAAAGTACGACCCCGTCGTTCGCAAGCACGTCGAATTCAAGGAAGGCAAGATCAAGTAAGATCCTGCTTTTCGGCACGTTTTAGCAGAGCCCGTTCGCAAGAGCGGGCTTTTTGCATTTTCGGCCTCACGCGTCCGGATTACCATCGTGCAGGTTCCGCGCCTTGCGGATGCCCGGAAACATGACCGCCCATGCCGCGGCGATACCCACCGCCGCATAGCCCCCGGCCACAATCGTAAACACCGCGCCCCATTTGGCTGCCATGAACCCAGCCCGCGCCTCGCCAAGCTCGTTTGACGCGCCGAGGAAGATGGAATTGACGGCATTCACCCGTCCGCGAACCTGGTCCGGGGTCCAGAGCTGCAACAGGATTTCGCGAATATAAACCGAGATCATGTCGAAGGCGCCGACACCGACCAGCGCCAGGATCGACAGCCAGGCCAGGGTCGAGTGGCCGAACACCACCGTCGACAGGCCAAACAGTGCGACACAGGCAAACAGGATGACCCCGGCATGGTCGCGGATCGGGAACGCCGTGATCACCGCGGTCACAATCAGCGCTCCGATGCCCGGCGCCGCGCGCATCAGGCCAAGCCCTGTCTCGCCGACCTCAAGGATGTCGCGCGCATAGACCGGCATCAACGCCACCGCCCCGCCCAGCAGCACCGCAAACAGGTCCAGCGAGATCGCCCCCAAAACGATCTTCTGCTTCCAGACATAGGTGAACCCGCCCAGCACCATGCTCATCGTCTTGGGCTCAATACTGGCACTCTGGGGCGGTTTCGGGATCGAGAAGATCAGCGTCGCAGCGACGGCAAAGAGAACCACCGCTGTGGAATACGCAATCACGGGCGCCACGCCATACAGCAAGCTGCCTGCCACCGGCCCGATGATCGACGCCATCTGCCACGCAGACGCCGTCCAGCCCACGGCGTTGGCAAAGTCCTCCCTCGGCACGACATTCACCGCCAGGCTCGCCGAGGCTGGCGACAGGAAGGCCCTGGCCACGCCGAACACGGTGAGAATGCCCAGCACCCAGACCGGGTGGAATTGCTGCGTTGCCGCCAGGATCAGGATGCCCGCCGCGCAACCCATTTCGGTCAGGATCGCCAGCCCCATCACCAGCCGCCGACCGAACGTGTCCGCCGCCAGCCCGGTCACGAACACCAGCAGCAATGCCGGCAGGAATTGCACCAGTCCGATCCAGCCGAGATAGACCGGGTTCTGCGTCTGGTCATAAATCTGCCAGGCCACGGACACCGACACGATCTGTGCGGCAAACGCGGTGAAGAAACGGGATGTGAAATAGCGGCTGTAGGACAGGTGCCGGAATGCGGCGAAACGGTCTGTCATGTCCGGGAACCTGCATCAGCCAATCGAGACGCGCTGGTGGCCCGCGTCGGGGCCCAAGTCAATCAGGCGGCTATGCTTTCGACGCGGTTCCGGCCCGCAGACTTGGCCTGATAGAGCGCGATGTCGGCCCGTTTGGTCAGGTTGGCCATCGTGTCCTGGTCGCCTGCGATGGTCGATACGCCTGCGCTCAGCGTAATCGATATATCGCGGCTTCCGGAACTGACATGGAACGGCGCGCTCGCCACCGCGCGACGAATGCGCTCGGCAGCGGCACAGGCGAGGTCGCCCGGCGTATCCGGCATGATGACGAGGAATTCCTCGCCGCCCGGACGGCAGACCACGTCCATCGGTCGCACATTTTCCCGCAGGCGATTGGCCAGTTCGACCAGCACTTCGTCGCCGACATCATGGCCATAGGTATCGTTGACCGATTTGAAGTGGTCGATATCGCACATCACGACGGACACAGGCTTGCCGCCCATCACCGAGCGATGCATCACTTGCTGGAGTTGGCTCACCATGTAGCGGCGATTGTAGAGCCCGGTCAGCTGATCGATCACCGACAGTTCCAGGCCACGGTCCACGCGCTTGCGCAGCACGTCGATATAGCGCGAACGCCTGGTCTGCGTGCGCACCCGCGCTAGCAGTTCCAGCCGGTCCACGGGCGAAATGATCACATCGCTCGCACCGATATCCAGGCCTTTTCCGGCTTTAAGACGTTCCGACTGGTCGCAGACGAGGATGATCGAAATCGAGCGTGTGGATTCGGTCATCTTGAAATGCGCGCACAGCTTCAACGCATCAAAGGATTGCGACGAAATCGACAGGACCAGGATATCAACGCCCAGGTCGGCCAGGTTGGACATGTCGCCCGCTTCCAGCAGGGTCGTCGCGACGTGTCCGCCATCGCGCAACATGTTGGCCATGCGCAGCGATGTGCGGTGATTGTCGTCGACGATGAACACCCGCGACGGGCGGGCGAGCTCTTCGACGCTGATCACGTCAACCGCGCCGGCCTTCAGGCCGCTCGCCTGACGCTGGCGCAACTCCGAGGCGACGGCATTGTAACGCAAAAGCGCGCCCATCCGTGACATCAGCGCAAAATCATCGACTGGCTTGGTCAGGAAATCTTCGGCGCCGACATCCAGGCCCCGGACCCGGTCTTCGGCATCGCTGAGCGCGGTAACCATCACGACCGGAATAAAGGACGTGCGCGGATCCGCCTTCAGGCGCTTGCACGTCTCGTAGCCGTCCATGCCCGGCATCATCACGTCAAGCAGGATAATCTCGGGCACTTCCGCCCGCGCAATATTGAGCGCCTGCTGCCCGTTCTCGGCATGGATTACGGTATAATACTGCGCCTCAAGCTTCGCCTGCAGCAGGCGGCGGTTGGCTTCGATGTCATCGACGACAAGGACGCGGGCGCTCATACCGGCTCCTTCGGCATCAGTGACTCGACTGCCTTGATGAATGTCCTGATCTGGATCGGCTTGGACAGATAGCCTTCGCAGCCGGCCTCGCGCACGCGCTGCTCGTCAGCACGCATCGCAAAGGCCGTCACGGCCAGCACCGGTATATGGGCCACTTTGTCGTCGTCTTTCAGCCAGCGCGTGATGTCGAGGCCCGACACTTCCGGGAGCTGGATGTCCATGATGATGAGATCCGGCAGCTCGCGCCGCGCGATTTCAACTGCCTTCGCGCCATCGCGGCACTGATAGGTCGCGAATCCATATGCGTCCAACAGGTCGCAAAAGAGGCGCATGTTGAGTTCATTGTCCTCAACAACCAGCACTTTTCTGGTGCGCTTCTCAGCCATAATTCCCCGTAACTGCTAATGATTCGGACGGTGGGCAACCGATCCTGCCCAGCTATACCGCAAATGCTTAACACCGCTTTACGCAGGGATGCACACTTGATTGCTCCAAAAGGCGGAACATGCCATGAACACCCCTGTCATGTATGCACTTTGCCGCGATTGCCTGCACCTGCAAGCCGGTGCTGCCATTGCCTGTTCCATCTGCGGACGGGGCCGAATCCTGTCGCATCCCGCGCTCACGCGGCTCAGCATTGCGCATATGGATTGCGACGCCTTCTTCGCAGCGGTCGAAAAACGCGACAATCCCAGCCTCAGGGACAAGCCGGTCATCGTCGGCGGCGGCCAGCGCGGCGTCGTCTCGACCTGCTGCTATATTGCCCGTCTCTACGGCGTTCGGTCCGCCATGCCCATGTTCACGGCCCTCAAGCTCTGCCCGGACGCCGTCGTGATCGGATCGAACTTCGCCAAATACCGCGAAGCAGCCGCCATGATCCGCGAAAAGATGGACGCTCTCACCCCGCTGGTCCAGCCGGTCTCCATCGATGAGGCCTATTTGGACCTCTCCGGTACAGAGACGGCGCACCATGCGCCCCCGGCTGTCAGCCTCGCCCGTCTCGCCCGCGACATTGAGCGCGATGTCGGCATCACCGTCTCGATCGGCTTGTCGTCCAACAAGTTCCTCGCCAAGACCGCCAGCGAACTCGACAAGCCGCGTGGCTTTGCGGTTATCGCACCGGAAGAGGCCGAGGCGCTGCTCGGGCCCAAGCCCATCGACTTCCTGCATGGTGTCGGACCGAAACTCGCCGAGAAGCTCGCCCGCGACGGCTTCGACACGGTCAAGGACATCCAGGACACCGAACTGAAGGCCCTGATCGGTCGCTATGGCGAGACCGGCATGTGGTTGAAGCAACGCGCCCACGGCCTCGACACGCGGCCGGTGCGCAATGACGAGGAGCGCAAGTCGGTGTCCAGCGAGACCACGTTCCGCACAGATCTCAGCGATCCCTCCGCGCTCGAAGACCAGCTCTGGCAGCTCTGCGTCAAGACAGCCGACCGGGCAAAGGCCGCTGGCGTCGTCGGGGTCGTCGTCACCCTGAAGCTCAAGACCAGCAATTTCCGCGCCCTGACCCGGCGTGTGTCCTTGGGCGAGCCGACCCAGCTTGCCCAAGAAATCTTCCGCGCCGGTCGCCCGCTCCTCGTCCGCGAGGCCAATGGCCGCGAACGCTTCCGCCTGATCGGCATCGGCCTCACCGGCCTCGACGACCACCGGTCCGACACGGTCGACCTGCTTGATCCCAGCATCGCCAAGCGCGCCGCCGCCGAACGCGCATCAGATGCCGCCCGTGCCAAATTCGGCAAGGACGCCGTCGTCACCGGCCGCGCCGCGCGGATTGCGAAGGCCCGGGAAAACGACAGCTGACTTGCCGGATCGGGCGACGTGCGGCAAGCTTCTCCTGCAATCCCGTCGCAACCGGAGCTGATTCCCCAATGACTACGCCAGAAGACCGCCTCGACACACTCGGTATCGAACTGCCCGCACCCATGAAGCCCGTCGCCACGTATGCGCCCTTCGTAATCACTGGAAACATGCTATTCGTCTCCGGTCAGGTCAGCGCCACGCCCACCGGTCGCATCAATGGCCGCCTCGGTGAGGACATGGAATTGTCGGCCGGCCAGCATGCAGCGCGCCAGTGCGGCATCAACCTGATCGCCCAGTGCAAGGCCGCCGTCGGCGAGCTCTCCCGCATCAAGCGCGTCGTGAAGCTCGGCGGTTTCGTCAATGCCGCGCCGCACTTCACCGACATCCCGCAGGTCATCAATGGCTGCTCCGATCTCATGGTCGAAGTCTTCGGCGATGCCGGGCGCCACGCGCGCTCCGCTGTCGCCTGCCCCGTGCTGCCGATGGGCGTCGCCGTTGAAGTTGACGGTATCTTTGAAATCACGGAATAATTTGCGATGGCCCGGCACTTTGACCTGACTGCCTTCACCTATTCCCATCGAGGCCTCTGGTCGCCCAAGGGCCACCCAGAAAACTCTCTCGCCGCCTTCAAGGCGGCTGCCGAGGCCGGAATGGGAATCGAATATGACGTCCGCCCATCCGGGTCCGGCGAGGTCATGGTCTTCCACGATCCGAAACTGGCCCGCATGACCGGCAACGAGGGCTTGTTCGAGGAGCAGGACATGTCTGTCCTCTCGGCCCTGCGCCTTGCGGGCACCGACCAGCCGGTCCCGCCCCTCTCCGCCCTGCTCGATATCTGGCCCAATAACCTGCCGCTGCTGACAGAAATGAAGATCGACGGCAACACCGATCCTGAAGCCTTCGCTCGCAAGGTCGGCGACCAGCTGGCAGGCCATATTGGCCCGGCCGCCGCGATGAGCTTTTCCGAGCCCGCCGTCGACGCCCTGCCCGACGTCCTGATGCGCGGCCAGCTCATCCACCCCATCCATCGCACCAGCGAGGCCGAATTCGACGCAAAGCTCGCGCGCGCGATCGACCGCAAGGTCGACTATCTCGCCATCAATATCGCTGACGCCGAACGCGCCGCCGTCCTGCTCGCCGGCGAAAAACCGTTCGTGGTCTGGACGATACGGTCGATGGCGGACCTGCGCCGCATTCGCCTGCTCCACGGCGCCGCGATTGTCGAACACCTGCCCGTGCCTCTGGCATCCTGATGCCACGCGCCCTAGATTGACGGGCATGGACGACAGCGCGCTCAAGATCACGATTGTCTCGGCGCTTGCCGATGTCTCGCCCGACGAGTGGAACGCCGTCGCCAATCCGCTCGGCGAACGCTACGATCCATTTCTCTCGTGGGAATTCCTCGAAGCCATGGAAAGCTCCGGCGCGGCGACGCCGACCACCGGCTGGGTCCCGCGCCACCTCCTGATCCGCGGCGACAATGGCCGCCTGCGCGCCGCCATGCCGCTCTATGCCAAGATGCATTCTCGCGGCGAATTCGTTTTCGACCAGAGCTGGGCCGACGCCTATGAACGCGCGGGTGGATCCTACTACCCGAAACTGCTGACCGCCGTGCCCTTCACCCCCGTCACCGGCCGCCGACGTCTCGTGCCCAAAGGCCCAGACGAAGCCCAGCTCAAGGCGGCCCTGCTGACGGGCGCCATCCAACTCGCCGAGGAGAACAAGCTCTCCTCCCTACACATCAATTTCGTCGATACGGACGACGCCGAGACCCTTGCAAATACCGGCCTCCTGTCGCGCACCGACCAGCAGTTCCGCTGGGTGAATGACGGCTACGAGCGCTTCGACGACTTCCTCGCCGCGCTTTCCTCCGCCAAGCGCAAGAACCTCCGCAAGGAGCGCGCAAAGGCACAGGAAGGTCTCACCTTCGTCCACCTCACCGGCGACGCGATCACCGAGGACCATCTCGACTCCTTCTACCATTTCTACATCGACACCGGCAGCCGCAAATGGGGCTCGCCCTATCTCACGCGGCTGAGCTTCTCACTGCTGCGCGAGCGCATGGCCGACGACCTGCTCTTCGTCTTCGCCATGGAAGGCGGCGAACCCATCGCCGGCGCCATGAACCTGATCGGCTCCGACACGCTCTATGGCCGCTACTGGGGCTGCAGCGACCATCGCTCCATGCTCCATTTCGAAACCTGCTATTATCAGGCCATAGACTTCGCCATCGAACGTGGCCTGCAATACGTTGAGGCGGGCGCCCAGGGCGGCCACAAGCTCGCGCGCGGCTACGTGCCCGTCCTCACCCGTTCTGCCCACTGGATCGCCCATCCGGGCCTGCGCGACGCTGTCGCCGACTATCTCACCCGCGAACGCGACGCGGTCGAATCCGACATGGACTATCTCACCGACCGCACACCTTTCAGGAAAGACTCATGACCCTTCACGACACCTATGACCCGTCCAATATCTTCGCCAAGATCCTGCGCGGGGAAATGCCTGCCGTGAAAGTCTACGAAGACGATATCGCCCTCGCCTTCATGGATGTCTTCCCGCAGAGCGAAGGCCACACGCTGGTCATCCCGAAAGATGTCACCGCGCGTAACCTGCTCGACATGCCGCCAGAAAAGCTCGGGCCGTTCATGCTGGTCGTCCAGAAGGTCACACAGGCTGTCGAAGCTGCCCTCACGCCGGACGGGATCGTCGTCACCCAGTTCAACGGCGCCCCCGCCGGCCAGACCGTCTATCACCTCCACGTCCACATCATCCCCCGCTCCGAAGGCAAGGCCCTCGGCCGGCATGGCAGCGGCGGCATGGCAGACATGGGCGATCTGGAAAAACTGGCGGCGCGGATTCGGGCGAAGCTCTAG
>NZ_JBDNGN010000155.1:0-24244 GCF_041689225.1 Hyphomonas sp.
ATGCGCACGGCCCAGAAACACACAATCGAAGACGTCATCCATGAAACCGGAAAAATCGTGAAGACCATCAGCTCATCCGAATGCCAAAACTATATCACAGGAGCGGGTTATGCTTCCGCCGAAAACTGAAACGCTCTAGCCGCGTCAGGCCACAACTGGCGCCTTGCTCATCATCACGACGCTGGACAGGCCCAGCGCAACATGCGTGAGGTCGTCCGCGATGTTCCGGGCCCGCGCCTCAATGGGGCGACCGCGCTCAGACGAAAGCAGGATCGCCGACTTCAAGCCGAGCGCATAGGCTGTCGCCGCGGCCGCCAGATAAGCGCAGTCTTCGTCTTTCTGTGGATCGAATTTCGCCATCAATGTCTCCTTCTGGTTTGGCAGGTAGAAGACTACCCGGCTTCAAAAGGTGTCGGATAACTTTCCTATGACATCAAGATAACATCAAGTTTTGCAAGCGAATCAGGCCGCCGCACGGGGGGGAGAAGTGTGGACAGCACCGGTTTGGCCACCATTTGGAACAACAAACCGACGGCTGGACAGCAATTCATCATGGCACAGGACCATTGTCAGCTGACCGCTGGAATCCATCAGGGGCAGCCGTAGCCAGGCATGCATGCCGTCTGTCTGTTCGATGACGCCGCCCACCGGCGCCCGGCGCTCCAGGGCAACGGACAAGCCGAGCGAAAAGGCATCGCCATGTTCGCCGATCACGTCCGCGACGCGGCGGCCGCGCGCTTCCATGCCGAATATGTCCCGCAGGCGTGAACCGGCAATCCGGAACCGGCCATCGCCGGAATCGTCAAACTGAACGATGGAGATGCTTGCAAGCATGCTGCGCAGCTCACCCGGATCGATCGCGTCACGCGGCACGCAGCCCGCGCGATCGCGCAGCCGCTTCCAGTAATCGATAAGTACCTGCTGGGCGACGGTGACGCCCTGAAATACCGTCTGTTTCGACATCGTGTGCACCCCCAAGGTGATTCGATAGAATCACCTATCGCGCGAGTAGAGTCCGGGATCAAGAGTCGACTACGCATAATCTTAACATGTCTTACCAAAATATTTCGTTCCGGAGCGGCAACGAATAGTATTCGCGCGTGACAACTAGGCCTTGTCGCCTTTGCCCAGCCCCATCTTCTTTGCGAGCATTGAGCGATGCTTTGAATAGCCCGGCGCAACCATCGGATAGTCAGGCGGCAAATTCCATTTTTCACGGTATTCGTCCGGCGACATGTCATACTTGGTGCGCAGATGGCGCTTCAGCGACTTGAACTTCTTGCCGTCCTCCAGGCAGACGAGGAAGTCCTCACCGAGCGATCGCTTTACCGAAACGGCCGGCTTGGGGCGGGACGCCTCGGCATCCGCGCTGCCCAGACCCGCCAATGAGGCATGCACATTACGAATGATGTCTGGCAATTCAGCTAAGTGTACAGCGTTGTTCCCAACATAGGCCGCGACGATTTCACTGGCGAATGCAATGAGCGCGCCCCCGCGCGGATCAGGCCTTGTGGCTTCGGGCATTATCTTACCTCCCCGGAAATACTCTATTCCGGGGTAACTGAAGACGAAAATGTGTAAATACTAAAAAGACAGTCTGTCCGCGCCAAAGTTGCATGCCGTTGCAACAATTCGACGCCGAAGCGGATACTGTGACTTCAGCCTACTGTGATGAATGCCAGTAACAGGGCCAGTCCAAGCAACGCTGCCGTCCAGACCGCCATCGCCCCCGTGAGCCCGCCCCGGGCCAACTCGCCACGCGGGCTGAAGGCCGATTCGATCCGGTCATAGGCCCGTCCGGTAAGGCCGAAGAACACGGCGGTCATCGCCGGACCGACTTTCCCCCACACAGTTCCAGCCCACTGCGCCATACCGAAACCGACCTTGCGGTACAGCCAGTCGGTGTCGAGGATCGTGCCGGGCTTCTCCGGCGGATAGACGCCGAACCGCTTGAGCAGCACGAAGGCAAAGGTTGCGAGCACCAGAAGCTGTAGCTGCGTCAGGATGTGATCGAAGGTGAATGGCTGATAGTTCATCGCCTCTTCGCGGTAAGGCAGTAGGTTGTAAAGCCATTCGTAGCCAAGGCCGGGAATGACCGCCGGCAGGCCGATGGCGATGCTGATGAACGCCGCCATGCCCATGGCCAGCAACATGTTGAACGGCGCTTCCTTCACGCGCTTGCCGCTGTCGTGACCGAAGAAGGCAAAATACGGGATCTTGATTCCGGAATGCTCAAGCACACCAGCCGAGGCGAACATCAGCATGAGCCAGATAATGGGCAGGCCTGCATGGGCAACGGCACTGAGGATCATGGACTTGGTCACGAAGGCCGAGAAGAGCGGCATGGCCGAGATCGAGATGGCGCCAACGAGGCAGAAAATCGTGGTCCAGGGCATTGAGCGGTAAAGGCCGCCAAGCTCGCTCGCCTTGGTTGTGCCTGTGCGATAGAGGACCGCGCCCATGGACATGAACAGGAGGCCCTTGAACATGATGTCGGCAAAGGCGTGGGCGACCGCGCCGTTCAGGGCAAGCGGCGTACCGACCCCGATGGCGCAGATCATGAAGCCGATCTGGTTGTTCGTGGAATAGGCGAGCACCTTGCGCAGGTCGTTCTCGATCACGGCGAAGAAGACCGGGAAACATGTCATCACGGCGCCGATCCAGATCAGCGAGTCCTGGCCCGGGAACATGCGGGCAAACGCATACACCGCAAGCTTGGTGGTAAAGGCCGACAGAACGACCGCCCCCACAACCGACGCTTTCGGATAGGAGTCCTGCAGCCAATTGTGCAGGAAGGGGAAAGCCGCCTTGATGCCGAAGGCGATGAAGATCAGCAGCGCGCCGGGCGCAGCAAGGTCTTCGAACACTTGCAGCCCGATATTACCAGTGTCGTGGTAGACATAGGCGATGCCCGCCAACAGCAAGACGCCCGACAGGATCTGAACGCCGAGATAGCGCATGGACGCGAAATAGGACGCGCGCGTCCCTGCCCCAAGCACCATGAAAACGGATGTGACCGCCGTGATTTCCCAAAAGATGAACAGGGTCATCAGGTCGCCGCAGAAGGCCGCCGCAATCGCCGCGCCGCCATAGGCCAGGGCCATGCCGTCCTGCACCCTGTCATCGGTATGCCAGGCGTAGATAGCGTTGAGCAGGGCTGCGATCAGGAATGCCAGACCGAAGATGAAACTGAGACCGTCAACACGGTAGAGAACCAGGTCGAGCCCCATGACGCTCGCCGTTAGGTGGTTCACATTCTGGTCGGCCAGAGCAAGCAGTGCGATGCCGACAAGCGGCGCACCAATGGCGATACCCTGTCGGATGCGGCGCATAGGCAGGAAGATGGCCACGACGCCTGCAAGGATCAGCAACCATCCGGGGTTCAGAGCGGTCAGGAAGGCGGGCATTACTCGTCTCCCTCATAGGTCGGATGTGCGTCAGCGGGCCCTTGCGGCCGATCCGGGTCGACATCGGCCGGCGGTCCGCCAGCGTCACCATAATAATTTTCGCCCCGCCGCAGCAAGTTTCCAAGCGGCCAGCCCATCAGGACGACGAAAGTGAACGCCGCGAAGCCGTACAAGCCATAGAAGCCCGTCGAGTTGGCGAACGTGAAATAGTCATGCCGGTTGACGAACATGTCGAGCACGATCAGGAACGCACCGAGCAGGCCGAGCCCCCAGAACATGATCGCGCCGATATGTTTTGCTTCAGTCCAGCCGAACAGGAGCTTTGCCATCGGGTGCACGCCTTCGTCGGAGACGGTGTGGAGGTCGTGCGCCTTTTCAGCGGCACGCTTCAAGAAGCGCCCCGTCGTGTCGCGGGTCTCGGGCGTGTCATTGCTCATGGCTGGCCTCCGGTCATAATCGCGGCCGCGCTACCGCCCATGGATGGCGCGAGGAAATCCGCGAGCGGTCCGACCAGGAAGAAGAGGATGATACACAGCGCCGCCGTGAACACCGGCGCGGCAACCGTCAGGGCCGGTGCGCCGCCGGGGCGTTTGAAGGCTCGAGGTTCGCCGGAGCCAGGGGGTGGCATCAGAGCCAGGATCGGTATCGGCAGGAGGTAGGCAATGTTCAGCAGCGACGAGCCGATCAGCACCCACGGCACATAGGCGTTCCCACCCTCGATGGCGCCTTGCATCAGCTCATATTTCGCCCAGCTGCCTGCCATCGGTGGAATGCCGATGATCGACAGGGATGCGATGAAGAAAGCGATGAACACCAGCGGCATCCGGCGGCCGAGACCGCGCATGTCGGAAATATTGGTGGCCCCGGTGGCGACATAGATCGCGCCGGCACACATGAAGAGCGTCATCTTGCCCGCAGCGTGGGCGGCGATCTGGATACTGCCGCCGAGGAAGCCGGCCTCGTTGGCCAGCATTGCGCCTGCCGTGACATAGGCAAGCTGCGCGATGGTCGAATAGGCGAGCCGGGCCTTGAGGTTGTCCTTCGTCATCGCGACGAGCGAGGCAACGATGATGGTGAAACAGGCGACCCCGAGAACAAAGTCGCGCCCCGGCGTCGCATTCAGCAAGTCCTCGCCGAAAATGAAGATCGACACTTTCATCACGGTGAACACGCCGGCCTTCACGACGGCCACAGCGTGCAGCAGGGCAGACACCGGCGTCGGCGCGACCATGGCGTTCGGCAGCCAGAAGTGAACCGGCATCAGCGCCGCCTTGCCGATACCGAAGGCAAAGAGCAGGAGAAGGGCCGTCGATACGGCCGGGCTGATGTCCACTCCAGCGAGCAGGCCGCCCGGCACGAAGTCGAGATTCTGGCCTGCGAGCGTCCATGTCCACATCAAGGCCGTCAGGAACAGACCAATGGATGTGCCAAGCAGCGTCAGCAGGTAGATGCGCCCGCCGCGTTTGGCAGCCGCGTCGCCCTTGTGGGCCACCAGCGGATAGGTCGACAGGGTCAGCACTTCGTAGAAGACGAACAGCGTGAACAGGTTGCCCGACATGGCAACGCCGATGGCACCGAAGATCGCGATGGCGAAACAGATATAGAAGCGCGTCTGGTTGCGCTCGCGATTGCCGCGCATATAGCCGATTGAATAGAAGGAATTGACGATCCAGAGACCACTGGCGACCAGCGCGAACAGGGCGCCAAGCGGTTCCAGCTTGAACGCAAAGGACAGGCCGGGCGCCGCTGCCCCAAGGTCCAGCGACGGCGACTCACCATTCGAAACCGCTATAGCCAGTGCGATCACAACGCCAAGCAGGATGACCGATCCCACGATGGTGACGCCTTCGCGGATATTCGGGAAGCTCCCGGCAGCCGCAATGCCAACCGCGATCAGCAACGGGATGCAAAGGGCGGCAAGGATCAGCATGTCAGGACTCATCGGAACATCCCCGGCCCAAACGCGGCCAGCGCCGCATCACGCGCGAGGCCGAGCGGAATCTCTGTCGTGATCCCGAAATAGATATTCGCAAGCGCAAGTATCCAGAGCGGCACGAGCAGCACGATCGGCGCTTCCTTGCGGGTCTTGCGCGGGTTCACGGGCGGCTGGAAGAAGACGGCCTCAAGAATGCGTCCGACATAGATCACGGCCAGGAAGCTCGAGAACACAACCAGGATCACGGCCCACCACCATCCATGCTCGAACAGGGCATAGCCCAGCTGGAGTTTGGACTGGAAGCCGGCCGTCAGCGGCACACCGATCAGCGACAGGCCAGCGATCGCAAAGGCGGTCATCGTCCAGGGCGCCGAACGCCCGAGGCCAGCGAAATCGCGGATGTTCGTACCCTTGTAAGTGAGGACAACGCCCGCGACGGCCATGAACAGGGCGCCCTTGATCATTGCATGGTTGAGGAGGTGGAAGAGGCCCGCGCTGAGGCCTGCAACCGTGCCGACCGAGATGCCCAAAATCATGTAGCCGACTTGTGCGACCGAGGAATAGGCCAGCACGCGGCGAACGTCAGTCTGGAACACGGCCTGGAAACTGCAGGCGATCATGGCAGCGATCCCGAGCGGCATCAGCATGGCGTTGAACGCGGCCTGTTCGAAGGCGAAGCGTGGGCTGAAGACCGTGAACAGGAACCGGATCAGCGCATAGAGCGCCACTTTGGTTGCGGTCGCCGACAGGAACATGGTGACAAAGCTGGGACCATAGGAATAGGCGTTCGGCAGCCATTGGTGCAGCGGCCACATGGCCGCCTTAAGACCCAGGCCGACAACGATGAACGCGAAGCCGGCCTGCACGGTGCGGCTGCCCGTCAGGGTCGGTAGTTTCGAGGCAATATCGGCCATGTTCAACGTACCGGTGGCGGCATAGAGGAAGCCGACACCTATGATGAAGAATGTCGCGCCAATCGTGCCCATGACAAGGTAGTTGAAGGCGGCATGCAGGGCGCGGCGGTCGCGCGACGCACCCAGTGCAACCAGGACATAGGTCGAGATCGAACTAACCTCGAGAAAGACGAACAGGTTGAACGCGTCACCCGTGATCGCCACGCCGCACAGGCCAGCGAAACAGGCAAGGAAAGCCGAATAGAACAGCGCGGTCTTTTCCTTGGGTATCTCGGCAAGAACCGTCGGGTAGGACATCACCGATGCCAGAACGCCAATCGCCGACACCAGGACAAGGATCATCGCGTTCAACGCATCGACGCGGAATTCGATACCAAGAGGCGGCAACCAGTTGCCCATCGCATAACTGATCACGCCGGACGACGAGGTCTGCACGATTCCCAGCAGGATCAGGGCAAAGACCAGCGATGCTGCCGTCGCACCTATGCTGACAAACCAGGCAATGCGCCCGCTCGGCACAAGCGCCAGCGCTGGCGCCAGAATCAGCGGCACCATGACCAGCAGGGGCGCAGCATGCGTCAGTGCCCAGGCCGGCACGGAACTCAACAGCAAATCGATCATGCGCTTGCCCCGTTAAGCCATTCGTCAATTTCGGCTTCCTGTACCATCGCGGTCTCGAGATCGATGTCACGCACCTCGTCGCTCTCGATCGTGCCGTAGGCTTCGCGGATACGCACGATCAGCGCCAACCCGACAGACAGGGTCGCCACGCCGACGACAATGGCCGTCAGCATAAGGACGTGCGGGAGCACATTGGAATAGGTGTTCACAAGCTCGACCGGTGCGCTCGCATTGCCGAGGGCATGGCCGCCCGGTACAGCGACCGCATGATGGACCGCCTCGGCGCCGTGGCCGCCGCCATGCTCGATGGCATCTGCGCCATACAGGATCGGCGCCGTGCCGCCCGCCACCTTGCCGAGCGTCACATAGAACAGGCAGACCGATGTCTGGAACAGCGACAGGCCGACAATCCGCTTGATGAGGTTACCACTGGCAAACGTGATGTAGAGACCGATCATCATCAGTCCGATGATCGCCCAATAGTTTGCCCGTTCGAGAATGAATTCCAGCATTGCTTACCAGTCTTTATCTCGGATTTCGGCGACGCGGCCTGCGAAGGCATAGAAGATCGTGAGCATGGCGCCGGTGACGCCGCAGAGTACGCCAAGTTCGATCAACAAGATGCCTATATGCTGGCCGTGATGTTCGCCGGGCGGCTCATGGAAGAGCGCCTGGTATTCAAGGTAGTTGCCGCCTTGCAGCAGCGCCCAATAGCCAACGCCCGCGAAGAGCATGACACCAAAGGCCGCGAGCGAACGGGTGAAGACAGGTGGCACCGCGCGCATGGCAGCAGGCACTCCGAAAACGAGCGCGTACAGGATGACGCCGACCGCGATGATGATACCGGCCTGGAAACCGCCGCCGGGACCGAAATCGCCATGGAACTGCGTGTAGAACCCGAACATGATGATGACAGGCAGCAGCATCTTGGAGACGACGCGAAGTATGATGTGATGATCATTATTCACGAGGCATCCTCCTCTTTTTTCTCGGCCGGTGTCGATGGCTTACCGCGTCCGGGCGACTTGCCTTCACGGCGAATCGATACCGCCAGCGAGCGCTCGCCAAAGCCAAGCAATAGCGCAACTGCCAGGCCCGCCAGGAAGACCACGGTGGTTTCACCCAGCGTATCAAAGCCCCTGTAACTGCCCAGCACCGACGTAACGACGTTAGGGATGCCAGTATCGGCCCAGTTAATCTGCATTTGCTGAAGGCCCACGCCCGTGTTGACCGGCGAGTTCGGGTCGCCGAGCGCCGGCAGGTCAACGGTCGCGTAGATCAGCATGATGCCTGTTGCCAAAACGACCAGCAGTGGCCCAAGCCGCGCGAACTTCTTGTCCGGTTTCGCGGTGCGCGAGGTCAGCAGCATGGCGCCGAGCAGCACGACCGTCGACATGCCTGCGCCGACAGCGGCTTCGGTGAAGGCAACGTCGACAGCATCGACCACGACATACCAGGTCGCCGAAACCAGTGAGTAGATACCCGACAGCATCACGATCGCGAACAGGCTGCGCAGGCGTGCAATCGCGATCGCAACAACAAACAGAACCGCGAGCAGCAATATGTTGACCAGGGCCATGCCGATGTCGCCCTCAAGAACGCCGGTCATGCTGCGTCCTCGTCATCGTCGCGCTTCTGGCCGATCCGGCCGATCAGCGGCTGGAGGCCGGCGGTATGCGCGGCGCTGGCCACGGCATGGGACGCGGCCGGGCTGGTCAGGAACAAGAGCCAGAAAATCACAGCCAGTTTAACAACGACCAGCCAGTCCGGCGCTATCAGCGCCATGCCGATCAGGATAACCGTCGCGCCCGATGTGTCCGTAATGCTGGCGGCGTGCATCCGCGTGTAGAAATCGGGAAAGCGCATCACACCAATCGTGCCGATCACGCACAGGATGGCACCGATCAAGCAAAGCGCCGAGCCTGCAGGATAGCGCACCATTTCGAAGAACTGCTGCAGGTTTGCCAGGATATCAGCCATTACGCTTGCCTCTCTGAGCATCGCGCCGGACGAGCGGCACCTGGAACGAGCGGTAACGGAAGAATTTCAGGATGGCGATTGTCGAGACAAAGTTGATCATCGCGTACAGAATGGCGATGTCGAGAAATTCGGGTCGATCCATCACGAAGCCTAGCAGGCCGAGCGCCAGAACGGTCTTGGTGCCAAACGAGTTTACGGCCAATACGCGGTCATACAGGGTCGGACCGATCAGCGTGCGTATGAGCAGCAGGATCATGCCGAGCAGGATGGCAATCAGGGCGGCAGCGGTCATGCGGCGGCTCCTTTCCCGTCAATGGCCCGGGCCGAACGTCTGTCCATCTCTGTGAAGGCTTCCGGCTGAGAGTCCTGTTCGTACAGCCCATGGACCAGCAGCTTGTCACCGTCGATCTCGACGGTCACCGTGCCGGGCGTCAGTGTGATCGAGTTGGCAAATGTCACTTTTGCGAGGTCCGACTTGCAGACTGTCTTGAGCTTCACGAGCGTAGGCGCAATGTCGAGATCGGCGCGTAAGCAGGCCCTGATCACGGTCCAGTTGGCCTTCACGATCTCTTTCATGAGCCAAGGAAAATATAGGGCAAAGCCGACAAAGCGCACATATGGCACGCCTTCTCTATCAAGTATGTCGAGACGGTAAGCGAGGATCAGGGTGAGCGCGAGCGACATGGCGCCCAAGCCCAATAGCAGCGGCTCAAAATGCCCGGACATTCCGAGCCAGAACGCAGCCAGCGCAATTAATAGCCCCAGAAAGTACGCCACAATGCGCCTGCGCTCCTGTAACAACCCAAAACACGAACGCCTGCCCTAAAGGCCCGGAGCAGGCTTGGGAAGACTCTTTCGGACTTTTTTGGCGCCTAGCTGCCAAAAACCAGTCTGGCTGTGCGCTGTGACGTCGAGAACGCCGCTTCTTCGTTCGCCACTTCGCCGCTTGCCTGTGATTCGTGCAGGGCCTGTGCGGAGAAAGCAGCGGAAAGTGACCAGTTCCAATAGCGCAGCGTCGTCTGGGCTTTGGCAACGGTGAGTAACTCGTAAGTCTCTGCCACCAATTCAAACTGGGGATGTATCTGACCATCATCAATTTCGAGCGGACGGCGCAGGGCCGACCAGAGCACAGGCAGGAATTCGCGCTTCACGCCAGTCGCCTTGCAGAGCACTGCCACGCCCTCGCCGCCTGGATCGGAGAGGATCTTGGCGATGGTCACAGGCTTGATCCCGCAAAGGTACCCGATCTCTTGCGCAAGCTCAGGCGTCATGCCCTCCAGTGCTGCTGAATTTATTGCGCTTTCAAGGCTCTCGAAGGCGCTCCTGTCGAGCGCCTCGCGGTTGCGTTGGCGCCGCTCAATGAGCTGCAATGCCTTGCGTGCAACCGGGTCGGCCCATTTCTCGGACGCCATGATCTCGAAGACATCCTTGCAGGTTTCTATGACCTCGATTCGGTCAGCTGAATGGCGCTGCAATATCTTTCGCCGGGTGGGACTGTCCGACCACCAGAACATCGCCATCGCCTGAGAGGGGCGCAGTTCGAGACGCTCCACAAGCAGCGCGCAAAGCTGGGACTCGTCACGCGAGCGCATGACCAGCTTGTCGACCGCCGATTCCGGCAGCACCGCGCCCGTATTCTCGACCATTTTGCGGACGACAAGCGATTCGCCATGCTCGGCGAGCGCCACACATACGCCCGGCGCCACAACCTTGCGGCGGGCGATGGCCAGGCGGTGATCGGTCGACGTCGCTTCAACGATCTCGCTAAGATCGCTGGCATCGAACGCCTCGTTCTGTTCCAGGAGCGGTTGCGCAATCTCGAAAGAACTTTGAGCTAGATAGCGAAGCAGGCGGCGCGGCGCTTCCCGGCTGGTCGCCAGTCTGGACGCGCACAGCATGCGCTCACGTGTGTTCGCGTGAAAAAGCATGTCGAGCAGGATATCGCCCACCATGTTGCGATCCTGGTGCGCCAGGCGCGATGCCGGCATCGCCACAAGATCAAGCAGCCGCCGAAACAAGGCGTCTCGCGCGCGCCCGATTCGCGGCGGATTCATTGGCTCTTCCATATCGTCCATCTAAATGCCTGCGTCACAATGGCAGCAGACTGAACTGAAAGCGTTAACGAGCGGTACAGACGGCGGCGACAAATACCAGCGTCAGTCACGCGATCCGGGATGAACCACCAGCACCAGCAGGCTCGCGACCAGCATGATGATCGCCAAGCTGAATAGCATGCCAGCGTCTGTCTGCGTGCTTGCGGGGTCAAGCGATACCGGAACCTCGCGGCCGAGATAGGGCGACAGGTGGAACGCCACGGCGCCGCCGAGGACTGCAGCGGAGATGACGGCACCAAGGCGCCGGGTAAAGGGCAGGAGGAGGAAAAACGCGGCGATCAGCTCAAGCGCGCCGGTCAGAACCCTGCCGGCGGGCTCGAACAGGGTTTGGCCCGTTCGGTCTGCAATCGTCTGGAACACGATATTGGCCCCGGGAGGATCGAAAAACTTCACCGACCCTTCCGACGGGTTGGGGAGCGGGGAGAGGGTCGCCTGCACAAACATCGCTATCAAAAAGAGCGCGAGGGCCCAACTGACGAGTTGCCTGAACAGTCTCATGATACTCCACCCGTGGCTTGTAGTTCGAACATACGCCTCTACTGACGGTACAAACAGGGCGACTCAAAGGCAACTGACGGAAACCTGCCATTCCCGCGCCCGCCTTGATCGTTTGCCCCTGCGATAGCGCAGTATCTGATTTTACTTTTAATGGTCCGGGGCTCAACATACAGTCGCGATCGCCGACGGGAGCTGGAATGAGCGACAGGATCGAAGAACTCGTTGACGATATGGTCGATGAAGCCGTCGGCGATGTCACGTCTCCGGTCAGCGGCATCAGCGAAGCGCTTGGCGCCGGCGCGTCCCTCTTGTCAACCGCAACGCATTGGCGCGCCAAACGCCTGCGCCGGGGCGTGAGCATCGAACTTCCCGCCTATCTGATGGTCCAGTGCAGCTGGTTCATGGCCTTTGGGCTTCAGATGGTTCTGTTCCCCTACCTGATCACGGGCAAGGACCATCTTCATATGGACGGTCTTGCGCTGGGGCTGGCCAATATGGCGCTCTCCGCTCCGTCCGTCATTTTCCTGCTGATCGGCGGCGTCGTGGCAGAACGTGCCGATGGTCGGCGACTTCTGATCATCCTCCACCTCCTGGCCGCCATCCCTGCCCTGTTCCTGGCTCTCGCGATTTCCCGCGGCCAGCTCTCCTATCCCGGCATGATCCTCTACGGCCTGACGATCGGCACGGTTGGCGCCTTCATGATGCCGGCGCGCGATTCAATCGTGAATGAGGTTGTCGAACGGCGCATGCGCGTAGGGTCGAACGTCACGCTCCAGCTCGGCGTGACTCTCGCCACGATGGCACAATTCCTGGCCCAGATCGCAGGCCTGATCCTCGCGGGCTATGCCGACAAGATGACCCGCATGCCGCAATGGCTGAGCGGTTTCGGGATCGGCCCCATCGCCGCCGACAAACTCTTGCTCACGCAGGCGATTGTCTTGGTGTTCGGCACGCTGTTTGCGCTCAACCTGGCAAAAGGACGACAGGTCCGGACCGGGCGCAGCGGTTTTGGCGCGGCGTTCGGGGACATTGCCGAAGGTTTCCGCGCAGTCCGTTCCGACGGCAGGCTCTGGGCCATGACGGCCCTAATGTTCGGCGTCGGGATTTTTGTGATCGGGGCTTTTCTCGTGGTACTGCCCATCGTCAACCGCGACATCTATGGCTTCGGGTCGGATGGTATCCGCGACATGTTCGTAACCTTCTGGATGGGCGCCTTCGTCTCGTCAGTCGTCCTGTCGATCTTCCGACGTATCAAGCGGCAGGGACGCTTGCTGCTGGTCGCGCAATTCCTCGGATCCAGCAGTATCCTCGCCATGATGTGGGATATCCCGCACTGGGCCTTCCTCGGCATCGTCTTCATCTGGGGCCTCGCTGCCGGCATATCGATCGCCATGAGCCGGTCGATAGTGCAGGATGCCGCACCCAAGGAGAAACTCGCCCGGGTGCTTTCAATCTATCAATTAGGCTTCATGGCCGGCGCCCCATTGGGCGCCGCACTCATGGGCGCACTCGTCGACATATTCGGCGCGCACAGGATCGCCATCGTGCCAGCCGGCGGCATGACGCTTATCATTCTCTGGATGGTGTTCTTCACGCCGGTCTGGAACATGAAGGGCCAGGCATGGAAAGAGCATGCCGCCAGGAAGTGACACCGCGCCCGAAGCGTCCTAAATCGCTGCCCATGAGCCAGCTGCCCCGCGCCACGATCCATCTTTCGAATATCGTCGCGAACTGGCGGGCGCTGGACGGCCTGCACGCGGGCGCGACGACTGCGGCCGTCGTAAAGGCAGATGCCTACGGCCTTGGTGCCATCCCGGTTGGCCGGGCGTTGTCGCGGGCTGGGTGCTCAACTTTTTTTGTCGCTTACCTCGAAGAAGGCCTTGCCCTGCGCAAGGCCCTGGGGCTCGGGTCGCGCATCTTCGTCCTGAACGGTCCAACCCGGCGGGAAATGTCCGCCTATGTCGCGGCGGGCCTGACAGCTGTTCTGTCTTCGCCCGACCATGTAGCAGCCTGGTCCAGCGCGCCGAAGGGTACGTCCGCACTGCATTTCGATACGGGCATGAACCGGCTCGGTCTCAAGGACGAAATGCTCGGAACCTCACTGACGACCCTGCAAAAACTGCAGCCCGTCCTTGTCATGAGCCACCTCGGCTGCGCCGACGAGACCAGCCACAAAATGAATGCAGCCCAGTGTAGCGCATTCGACGATATCGCCGCGGCCTTTCCAGACACGCCGGCAAGCCTCGCAAACTCCGCGGGCTGCTATCTCGGCAAGGCCTTCGGATACGACCTGACCCGTCCCGGGCTCGCCCTCTATGGCGGCTCGCGTCCCCCAAAAGGACTCCGGTTAAGCCCCGGACTTACACTGGACGCCGCCATACTCAGCGTTTTCGATGGGGAGATCGGCGAGACGGTCGGCTATGGCGCAACCCGGACGCTCGAACAGGACACCCAGCTCGCCACGGTCGGCATCGGCTATGCCGACGGCCTGTTGCGGTCGGGCGGCAACGCGTTCATCGCCTATCTCGACGGCGTCCCGTGCCCGGTCGTCGGACGCATTTCCATGGACCTGACGACAATTGATGTTTCTAAGGCACAGGATAAGGCAAAAGCAGGCGCCCGCGTTGAATTCATCGGCGAGCATGCCAAACTCGAAGACCAGGCCGCCCGCGCGGGTACGCTTGGCTATGAACTACTGACGGGGCTCAGCAATCGTGTCGAACGTGTTTACGCATAAGAACGGCTTTCCCAACCCCCTGCGCTGGATCGGCGCTGGCGCGCTCGGCTTTTTTGCCGAGATCGGACGCCTGTCCACGTTCGCAGGTCGGGTCACCTTTGCCGCGTTCACGCCCCGCTGGTTCTGGGGCGAGATCGGGCGACAGATCATCCGGATCGGCTTCTATTCCTTTCCGGTCGTGGGCATGTCGGCCGTCTTCATCGGCGCCGCGCTGGCCCTCAACATCTATACCGGCGGCAGTCGCTATGGCGCTGAACAATTCGTGCCCAATATCGTCGTGCTCGGCATCACGCGCGAACTCGGCGCGGTTATCACCGGCCTGATGCTCGCCGGGCGCGTCTCGGCTGGCATCTCGGCGGAAATCGGCGCCATGCGCGTGACGGAGCAGATCGACGCCCTTGAGACCCTCTCCGCCTCCCCGTACCGCTACCTCTATGCCCCCCGCTTCATTGCCGCACTCATTACCCTGCCCATGCTAGTGGCGGCTGCTAACATCATTGGCGTGATGGGTGGCTGGCTGGTCAGCGTCTACAGCCTCGATTTCGACTCCACGACCTACCTGCGCAACACGCTCGATTTCGTCACCCGCGACGACATCATGGTCGGCCTGATCAAGGCCGTCGTCTTCGGCGGCGTCATCGCTGTCATGGGCTGCTATCAAGGCGATCGTTCGCAGGCCGGCGCGACAGGCGTGGGCCGGGCCGCGACCCTGTCCATGGTCGGGGCCGCCGTGCTCGTGCTGGCGACCAATTTCATCCTGTCCAACCTGTTCGTGGAGATTGGCCTGTGACCCAGCCTATCCTGAAACTGGAAGGCATCGAAAAATCGTTCGGTCGCAACAATGTCCTGCGCGGCATCGATCTTGACGTCGCGCCGGGCCAGAGCCTCGTCGTGATCGGCGGCTCGGGCTCGGGCAAATCGGTCATGCTGAAGGTCGCGCTGGGCCTGATGACACCAACGGCCGGCAAGGTGCTGTTCGACGGTCACGACGTGACCAATTCAACCGGTAAGACACGCGAGTCGATGCGCGCCCGCGTCGGCATGCTGTTCCAGGCCGGCGCGCTGTTCGACTCGGTCACCGTCTGGGAGAACGTCGCCTTCCGCCTGATCAATGCCGATGGCGTAAAGCGAAGCGAAGCGAAAGAACGCGCGATTGAGACGCTGAAGAAAGTGCGCCTTGGCTCGGAAGTCGCTGGCCTCTATCCAGCCGAAATCTCCGGCGGCATGCAGAAGCGCGTATCGCTTGCCCGCTCGATCATTTCCGAACCGGACCTGATCTTCTTCGACGAGCCGACCACGGGCCTCGACCCGATCACGGCGGACGCGATCAACGACCTGATCATTGAACAGGTGCGCGGCCTCGGCGCGGCCACCGTCACCATCACGCATGACATGAGCTCGGCCCGCAAGATTGCCGACGAAGTGGCCATGCTGTTCGAGGGCAGGATCATCTGGCGCGGCAAGGCCGATGACGTCGATCATAGCGGCAACGAATATGTCGACCAGTTCGTCCACGGCCGCGCCGATGGGCCGATCCAGCCCGCGATTTAGGGGCCTTCGATGTATATCAAATCGTCGAGATGGCTGATGTATGCTCTCCTCGCGCTGATGATCGATTTCTTTGGCGCTTTTGGGCTTGCGATCAGCCGGCTTCCGGGCGCCACAACCGACATCCAGCCCATCGTCCTGCTGCCCTCCCTCATCATTTCAACCGGCATGTTCCTGTTCTGCATCAGGCGCGCCATCGGGTTTAGGCCTTGATCCGTCGGCGAGCGGACTTGACGCCGGGGTGAACCTCGTGCCGAACTTGGGGCCTGATACCTCGGGGGAGACGCATCATGATGGATTTCATCAAATACATATCCGTGGCGTTCACGGCGCTCTCGCTCGGATTCACCGGCTGGCTGCAATACGAGAAATTCCGGCTCGACGGCGAATGGCACATCGACACCTGCACGATCGAAGCCGACCTGAAAGCCTATGAAGGCCTCCACCTCGCCTGGCGCGTGTTCCTGTCGGACGATCCGCTATCGGCCCCGGTCGTCGGTGACGGCGAGAAAGTGGAAGAGGCGTTCAAACCGATCCCGTCTGCAGGCCGCTATCCGGTCCGCCTCGTCGGCACCAAGGAGATCAATTCGGTCAGCCTGACTGGCCGGTTCGAGGGCGCACGGCGCGCCTCGACCGGGCGGTTCGAGTTCCACCCGACCCTCTCCAAGCGCCTCTTCTCCGGCTACATCCCCTTCTACCAGCGCAACGCGGATGTGCTGGATGGCTCCTTCGCCTTCACCGCCGGCAACGCGCGCGGCCCCGCCCGCGCCGTGCGCCTGACCGATGGCAAGAAGCCGGACGGGCTCGCGCCCTTCGTCTGCAAAGGCGCCAGCGAACTGCCTGCGACCATTGAAGGGAACACTGATCACATCTTACCAGAACAGTCACCGGCCTGATCCCGACCGGAACCGCGCTCAGGCCCCAGCGTCACCGGCACTGCGCGCGTCTGTCATGGCATTCAGGGTGCGAACAATCTCGTTTGAATGTTCGATCGACACCTCAAGCAGGTTCACCGGGCCGTCGACGCCAAGCATTCGCCTGTCGCCATCCAGCGCATTGTCGTAAAACTGGATTGCGAACAATCGCAACGCGGAAAACTGCTCGTCGGGCTCCTGGTAGTTCAGCTGCATTGCCGTCATCGCCGCCAAGATGACGTCGTCCTTGCGCTCGATCGGGCATTTTTTTCGCCAGCTCATGCATCTCATGCTCTTTTACACCGATCAGGTGGTTGGCGCGGTACTGCACGACGGTTTTCAGCTCATCTTTCATCAAACCCTCGGTCATGGCATCGCCGAAAACCTTCTGACCCGCCGCCATGGCTGCCGGGGATACACGCGCGATATCGATGCGTTGGGCATTTTCTTCGTCGGTCATCTCCGGACGCTGCACACGCTCCAGTAGCGTGCTGAGGATGACCGCCGCCGCAAACCTGATATAGCTGGTACCACCGGAAACCATGTCCTCGCCATGTTTCTTCTGCGCAACCGTCCCGATCACAAAGAACAAGGCAAGCAAGGCAACAACCCCGCCCCCGATAATCCATCCCAGCATAGCATTTGCCTCCTGATCTAGTTCCGCATCTGGCTGAACGTCGCGTCCTACATGGGATACAGTTCTTTACAGGACGTAACCAACCGGGCCCGTAGTGGCTATTGGCTCTGGTACGCGCCTCTTCCGCATGCGCGCAAAGCCCGCTAACTCCTTGTCATGGCCAAGACTTCCACCTCCGCTTTCGTTTGCCAGTCCTGTGGCGAGGTTCATTCCAAGTGGACCGGCAAGTGCAATGGTTGCGGCGAATGGAATACGCTCGTCGAGGAAGCTGTTGCCGCTGTACCGGGCGGCCTCGCGCCAGCGAAGGCCGGCACGAAGCGCAGCAACAAGATTGAATTCGTCGCCCTCAACGACAGGGCAGACCCGCCAAAGCGGATCATCATGGGTGTCGAGGAACTCGATCGCGCCTTTGGGGGCGGCCTCGTTCCCTCCTCCGCCACGTTGATCGGCGGCGATCCCGGTATCGGCAAATCGACGCTGCTGCTGCAGATCGCCGCGCGCCTCGCCCGCAACGGCCTGAAGTCGGTCTACGTGTCCGGCGAGGAAGCCGCCGCCCAGATCCAGGAACGTGCCATCCGCCTGAAAGTCGCCGACAGTCCGGTCCAGCTCGCCACCGAGACTGACCTGCGCAAAATCCTGTCTGCCTTGAAAGCCGCTGAACCGGACTTCGTGGTCATCGATTCGATCCAGACCATGTGGTCAGACAGTCTCGAAGCCGCCCCCGGCTCCGTCGGGCAGGTCCGCGCCTGCGCACAGGAGCTGACGCGCTGGGCCAAGAAGTCGGGTGCCGCGCTTGTCCTCGTCGGCCACGTCACCAAGGAAGGCAACATTGCCGGCCCGCGCGTTGTCGAGCACATGGTCGACACCGTGTTCTATTTCGAAGGCGAACGCGGCCACCAGTTCCGCATCCTGCGCGCCACCAAGAATCGCTTTGGCCCAACCGACGAAATCGGCATTTTCGAAATGCATCAGTACGGCCTTGCCCCAGCCAAGGAGCCTTCGGCCCTGTTCCTGTCGCCAGATGGGGAAGCCGCAGGCGGCTCCGCCGTCTTCGCCGCAATGGAAGGGTCGCGCCCCGTGCTGGCCGAAGTGCAGGCCCTGGTTGCCAAGAGCGCCTATGGTACACCCCGGCGCAGCGTGATCGGCTGGGATGCTGGTCGCCTCGCCATGTTGCTGGCCGTGCTCGAAGCGCGCTGCGGCGTCGGCTTTGCAGGCATGGACGTCTACCTCACCGTCGCAGGCGGCTATCGCATTGGCGAACCGGCCGGCGATCTTGCCGCCGCTGCCGCGTTGCTAACCTCGCTTTCAGACGCCGCTGCACCCGAACGATCCGTATTCTTCGGCGAAGTGTCCCTGTCCGGCGCTGTCCGCCCCGTGGCCCGGATCGAGCAGCGACTCAAGGAAGCGGCCCGCCTGGGATTCGTGCACGCCTATGTGCCGGAAGGCAGTCCAAGTTCAGTCGATGGCTTGACGATCACCCCGATTAAGAGGCTTATCCAACTCGTTGAGTTGCTTGCCCCGGACGCCCTGAATGCTTGATTTTGTTACAGCTTTCGACGCCATCGCCGTGGCTGTTATCGTCATCTCCGCTATTATGGCTTTCGCACGCGGATTTCTGCGCGAAGTGGCCACGATGGGCGCCTTCATCGGCGCAATCACCGCCGCAGTCTTTGCCCGGAAATTATTCACAAACGATCTCGCCGCCCTGCTTCCCGAGAGCATGTCGCAACTTGATCTCATCATATTCACCTTGCCGACAGCGGATGCGTTGCTGATCGTGTCGGGTTTCGTCGGCGCTTATGTGCTGGTCGCCTGGTTTGGCCAGCGCCTGTCGAAAAGTATCCAGGGCGCCGACGGTATCGGCATGTTCGACCATTTCGCCGGGCTGGCGTTCGGTGTCGCCCGTGGCTTCGTCGCCCTCGTTTTCTTTGTCGTCCTTCTACAACTCGCGCTCGATGAAAACCGGGTCCCCGGCTTCATCCAGAACGCGGCCTGCTATCCCGTGCTCAGCAATGTTGCCGATTATGTGAACGAGAATGCAACAAAAGTCGGCCGGGAAGTGCAAACTGCCCTTCCCTCGAAGGCAGAAACAAGCCAATAGGGCGTCACGAACCTGTCACGCACAAAGGAGGCTACGGTCTCATATGGTCCTGTTCGATCATGACGATGACAAACCGCGCGAAGAATGCGGTGTATTTGGAATTTACGGCAACAACGAAGCCAGCCTCTACACCGCGCTCGGGCTTCACGCCCTGCAGCATCGCGGCCAGGAAGCCTGCGGCATCACCACATTCGATGGCAAACGCTTCCCGTCCGAGCGGCACATGGGCCTGGTCGGCGATCATTTCGGCGGCGACCTTCGCAATCGCCTGCCCGGCTATGCCGCGATCGGCCACAATCGCTATTCGACCCAGGGCGGGCCGATGCTGCGCAACATCCAGCCGATCTTTGCCGACCTGTCGTTTGGCGGCTTTGCTGTCGCCCACAACGGCAACCTGACCAATTCCCGCGAGCTGCGCCACCAACTGGTTCGCGATGGCGCGATCTTCCAGTCCACGATGGACACCGAAGTCATTCTCCACCTCGTCGCGCGCAGCCCCAAGCCGCGCTTCATGGACCGCCTGGTCGATGCGTTGCAGCAGATCGAAGGCGGCTACGCGCTGGTCGGCCTGACCGGCAAGAAGCTGATCGGCGCACGCGACCCGATCGGCCTTCGCCCTCTCGTGATCGGTAAGCTCGGCGCAGCCTATGTCCTCGCCTCGGAAACCTGCGCCCTCGATATTATAGGCGCCGAGTTCGTGCGCGAAGTCGAGAATGGCGAAATGGTCGTGATCACCGATGACGGTATTGAATCGATCCGGGCCTTCCCACCGCGCGCCTGCAGCCCGTGCGCATTCGAATATGTCTACTTCGCCCGCCCCGACAGTATCGTTCAGGGCCGCTCGATCTATGACGTGCGTCGCCGCATGGGCCACCAGCTGGCCGCCGAGACCCCTGTCGATGCCGACGTGATCGTGCCGGTTCCGGACAGCGGCGTGCCCGCAGCGCTCGGCTATTCGGAAGCCTCCGGCATCCCGTTCGGCATGGGCATTATCCGCAATCACTATGTCGGGCGGACCTTCATCCAGCCGACACAGGTCGGCCGGCAGGCTGCGATTTCGAAGAAGCACAGCCCGAACCGCGCGGTGCTCGAAGGCAAGCGCGTGATCCTGGTCGACGATTCGATCGTGCGCGGCAACACCTCGAAAAAGATCGTCCAGATGGTGCGCGAAGCGGGCGCGAAGGAAATTCACCTCCGTTCGGCCAGCCCCCCCATCGTGAACCCGGATTTCTACGGCATCGACATGGCGGCCAAATCCGAACTCTTCGCGGCGATCCACACGCATGAGGAAATGGTGCGCGAACTCAAGGTCGACAGTCTCGGCTTCCTGTCGGTAGCGGGTCTGTACAAGGCCATCGGCGAACCGGTCCGCAATGCCATGCAGCCGCAATTCGCCGACCATTGCTTCACCGGCGACTATCCGACCCCGCTGATCGATCACCAGCACCACGAATCCGACAAGGAGCGCCAGCTCTCCTTGCTGGACGACACGTAGGCGCTGCGATAAACGCGCGTCATGACGGACCAACCCAGACTTGTACTCGTGACCGGCGCCTCGCGCGGGATCGGCCGCGCCGCCGCGCTTCACCTCGCCCGGCAGCGCGATCTCGTGATCGCTGTGGCCCGCTCAAAGGCCGCTCTCGAAAAACTCGATGACGAAATCCGCGCCTTGGGCAGCGAAGCTGTGCTCGTTCCCATGGACCTCAAGGACGCCAAGGGAATTGAAACGCTCGGCAAGGTGATCGGCGAGAAGTTCGGCCGCCTCGACGGCCTCATCGCCAATGCCGGCGTGCTCGGTACGCTCGGACCTCTAGAAAGTTGCGGGCCGCGCAGCTTCGAGGAGACAATCGAAGTCAACCTGACGGCCAACTGGCGTCTTATCCGGGCGCTGGCGCCCTGGCTGCACCAGTCTGCATCTCCTCGCGCCGTGTTCGTCACGTCCAGCGTGGCAGCACACCCCCAGGCTTTCTGGGGCGCCTACCAGGCCTCCAAGGCCGGGCTTGAAGCCATGGTCATCGGCTGGGCCGACGAGACCGAGAAAATGGCCCTGCGCGCCAACATCTTCGATCCCGGCGGCACACGTACCGAGATGCGCGCGGCCGCCAAGCCCGGCGAAGACCCGATGACCCTGCCGACCGCAGACGTCGTCGCCGCCGAACTCGTGAAGCTCGTGTCAGTCGATGAAACACGCACAGGCGAACGCATCCGCTACCGCGACCTGCATCCGGCGAATGGCTGAGCCGGAGACGATCGCGAAACCGGGTATTGTCCGGTCGGCACGGCAGGACGATCTCCCGGTCCTGCTGGCGTTCGAGCAGGGCATTATCACCGCTGAGCGTCCCTACGACCACACGCTGAAGCCGGATCCGATCAGCTATTACGACATCGCCGAAAAGATCGCGTCGGATGATTCCGAAGTCGCCGTTGTCGAAGTGGACGGCCTGGTCGTCGGCTCAGGCTTCGCCATCAAGAATCTGTCCAAAGCCTATGTTCAGGACACCCATCACGCCTATCTCGGGTTCATGTATGTCAGGCCAGACTATCGCGGCCGGGGGCTGAACAAGCGCCTGCTTGAACACTTGTCAGCCTGGGCGAAGGCCAATGATCTCCGCGAAATTCGTCTCACGGTCTACAGTGACAACGCTCCCGCAATCCGCGCCTATGAAAAGGCCGGGTTCACGTCGCATATCCTGGAGATGAGATTGAACCTTGATGAGTGACCCGATCTGGAGACGCTCAGATCGCGAAATGCTTCGACAGCTTCAATCCCTGTCCCTGATAATTTGATCCGGAACCACCATAGAGTCCCGAGGGTTTAGCTGCCATAGGCTCGTAGATCAGTTTGGCAACCGGCTGGCCGTGCTCAAGGATGAAGGGAACATCACGTGAGCGCACCTCCAGGACAGCCCGGCTGCCACCCTTGTTGGTGCCGAACCCCGGATCGAAGAAGCCGGCATAATGAGCCCGAAACTCGCCCAGTTCCGGCGCAATCGGGGCCATTTCAGCTGCCTCAAGCGCCGCGACTTTCACCGTCTCGCGACTGACGAGGATGTAGAAGTCCTCCGGATTCAGCACGATGCGACCGTGGCGCGGGAAAACAGGTTCCCAGAACTGGCCGGCCTCGTGCGCGCCGATGCCGCGCAGGTCCACCACGCCGGAATGTTGCTTGGCGCGGTATCCGGCCGGCCGGCCTTCGGGCGGCTCGAGATCGATCGACACCACCCGCTCCTTCAACGCGTCCGGCCGTTTCCGCTTGAAACGCACCTGCGCCAGACGGTCACCCGGCCGCACCATGATCGGGAACGTTCGCGGCGACACTTCAAGATAGAGGGGCCCGGAATAACCCATTGGCACATCGTCGAACGCCTTGCCCCGGTTCGTTACCAGTCGCGTGAATACGTCGATACGCCCGGTCGAACTTTTCGGATTGGCCCGCGCCGATATACCGGCAGGCAGGCGCAACGATTCCTGCAAGGGCACGAGGTAGACACAGCCGGTCTCCAGTACCGCGCCTTTGTCAGTGAGGTCAATCCGGTGCATGTGCACGCCCGGCTCCTGCAGCATGTCGGCCACCGTCCGGTCCTTGCCCGGCAGGAAACTCGCGCGCAGGCGATAGGCATCTTCTGCCAAACGCAGGTCGAGGCTCGCCGGCTGGACCTGGCCGGTCTCCAGCGGCAGGTCGCTGCGGATCGCACCACCAACCACCAGTGCCTCAATTTCGTGGTCGGGCAAAACGCCCGTTTCCTGCACCATCTCTTGCACCCCTTGTGCTCTCAGGCATAAGACCCAGTGCAGGAAAGACAAGGACTATAACAGCATGACGAACGGGTCGGATGAATCAGGCAAAGCAGGCTGGAAGCCGGCGACCAAAGCGGTTCGCGGCGGCCTGATGCGGTCCGAACATGGCGAGATCTCCGAGGCGCTCTACCTCACATCCGGCTATGCCTATGACAGCGCCGAACAGGCCATGGCCCGCATGAAGGGCGACGAGCCGGGATTCGTCTATTCCCGCTATGGCAGCCCGACCTGTGAAATGCTGCAACAGCGCCTCGCCCTGATAGAAGACGCCGAGACCTGCCGCGTGACGGCCAGCGGCATGGGTGCCATTTCCGCGGCGATTCTCGCTCCCCTGAAAACCGGCGATCGCGTCGTCGCGGCGACCGCCCTGTTCGGCTCGTGCCGCTGGATCATCGCCAACCTGATGCCGAAATACGGGATCGAGACGGTATTCGTCGACGGCGCAGACCTTGATGCCTGGGAACGCGAACTCGCCAAGGGCTGCCAGCTCGTCCTGATCGAAAGCCCGGCCAACCCGCTGCTCGACGGCGTCGATATCGAAGCTGTGGCCAAACTCTGCAATAAAGCCGGCGCCCTCCTGGTCGTCGACAACGTATTTGCGACCCCTATCCTGCAGCGCCCGCTGGAACTCGGCGCCGATGTCGTCGTCTATTCCGCGACCAAGCATATGGATGGCCAGGGCCGTGTCATGCTCGGCGCGATTCTCTGTGATTCGGCCTACATGGAGGAGGTGTACGATCCGTACCTGCGCCATGTCGGCCCGGCCGCGGCCCCTTTCAACGCCTGGGTCGTGCTCAAGGGCCTGGAAACCCTGAAACTGCGCGTCGATGCCCAGAGCGCCACCGCCGCGCGCCTCGCCGACGCCATCGCCGCCCACCCCAATGCCAATGCTGTGCGATATCCCCACCGCAAGGATCACCCGCACTACGCCGTCCACAAGCGCCAGATGACCAGCGGCGGAACGATGATCGCGCTGTCGGTCAAGAACGGCCAGGAAGGGGCCTTCAAATTCCTGAATTCCCTGGAACTTGTCGACATC
>NZ_JBDNGN010000156.1:0-4851 GCF_041689225.1 Hyphomonas sp.
ACCGTTCTAGGGGCACATCAGTGCGGAGTCATCCGCCTCAATTATCGCCTTCGATTTATTTGCAATTCATGGGCTATCAGCAAGATCCGCAGTGGGGAATTTGGGCCGAATCTCGATTTTCTTACTCTTCAAGTAGCGGGCTGGCGATGATCTCATCGCCGAATGCGAACCGGCCTTTGCTTGTGTAATCGTCAGCAGGTTTTGGACAACAAAAACGCGGCCCACTTTCGAAGAGCCGCAACTCCCATGTTTAGAATTGGGCCTTCATTTCGGTATCGCCGTGATGGTCAGCATGATTGTACACGGACCTATTTATTGACGCCAATTTCAGTAATCTACACGTTTGCGCTGTCTACGCCGGTCCGATCGCGGCATAGACCACTTGAAAACACCGGACGGGCTCCTTCATTCACGATGCCTTACGGCATGCGCAGGACCTGTGCAGGTGTTCGGGCAAGGGTCGCAAGGCCGACCCCTGCTCCACCAAGCGCAGAAATGAAAACCGAGGCTGCCAGAATACGAAGTGTTTCTGCCCACGGAAACGTCCATGTCGCCTCGAACGTATACACAATGATCGGATAGGCAGCCGCCACGCCAATCGTCGATCCGATCATCGCCGCGGCGGCGCCTGCCAGGGCGAACTCGGTGGCATACAGACCCAAAACCTGCGCGCGTTCAGCGCCGAACACTTTCAGCAAGGCAGCCTCCGCGCGGCGTTTGCGCGCCAGCGCGGCAAATGTTCCAAGCAGGACCAACAATCCTGACAGTGTCACAATTCCGGCGGCCGCATTCACGGCAACGGCTATCTGCGAGAAAAGGTGGGCAGCTGTCTCCAGGGCCTGCCGGGTCTGGAAAACGACGACTTCAGACATGGACTTGCCAAGTGCGGTCACGATCCTCGCTTCGACATCCGGGGTTGTTTTCGCAATGGCGACAAAAGCCGGGTTCGCTGCCTCCAGTGTTCCTGGAGAAAGGATAAAGGCCGTATTCGAGCCGATGCTAAACGTACCCCATTCCGCGGTCCGAAGGGATGTGACTGTCGCTGTAACATCTCGCCCAAAAACACGAAATCCCATCTGGTCGCCCACACCCAGCCTGAGACCTCTGGCGGCGTCGGCTTCGACGGACACCTGAAGCGGTCCGGCATAGTTTTCCGGCCACCATCGTCCCTGCGTGAGAATCGCCTCGGGAGGCTTGGTTGCCAGGTAGGTGATTGTCGTCTCACCGCGAACCACCCAACGTTCGGATTCGGCGACATCATCTTCGACAACCGGCCTCCCTTTGAGCTGTGTGACGCGCGCGAGAACGAATGGCGCCTGCCGGTATATGGCGTCGTCGCCAGTGTCTATGCCTTGCGCTGTGATCAGCGCGCCAAATTCAGCAATGCGAACTGACGGTATCTGCGAGAACACGACAGACGGCGCGTTTGAGGGAGCTGTCTCACTGATCTGGCGAAGGAGGTTTGACTGCACAGCCGCGACGAGCGTCAGCAGGGCGAGCCCGAGCCCCAATGCAGGAACGATTGTTGGCGCAAGCGATCCCGGGCCAGCGAGATTGGCCAGCGAAAGTCGCCGCATGCCTGACGCGCTTCTGGCCGCCACTCGCGCAAGACGCTTCACCACGATCGCTGTACCCACGAGCGTGAGCAGTGTCAGCGCGGCGCCGGCAAGGATCAGCGCCGTCAGAAATGGCCGATAGCTTGAAACGACGGCAAGGATGCAAAGAAGACCCCCCGCGCTCAGCGTTCCGATCCGCTCTGTCCATGGAACGGATATGCGCTCATTGTCCGCAATCCTCCGGAACAGGGCCGACGGGCGGGTGGCGCGTGCGCGACCGATCGCGGGAAGTGCAAACATGGCCGCAGCAAGCAGGCCAAGCACAAGCGCCTTCAGAAGCGGGACGGGGTAGACCCCCAACACCTGGGGGAGCGGGATCGAACTTCCCGCGAAATAGGACAGCAGGTAGGGCGAGACCGCGCCCAGCGCCACGCCGGCTAGCGCCCCAACCAGAGCCAGAACACCCAGCTGCAGCATGTAAGCCGCTCTCAGGGTTGCGGCCTCTGCACCAAATACCTTGAGCACGGCGATCGACGCGATGCGGGTTTCCAGAAATGAGCTCGTCGCCTGAGCGACGCCGACACCGCCGGCAATCAGGGAGGCGATACCTATCACAGCGAGGAAACTGTTCAGCGTATTCAGCAATGATTTCAGGCCATCAATGGAATCCTCGGGACCGCGAACCCGCATCGTTTCTGTGCCAAATTCAGACTCGAAGCGCTCCTGCGCTTCCTCTAGGGTCGTGCCTTGATGAAGCACGACACGCAAGCCTGACCGGAAGAGCTGGCCCGGTGTCAGACGATCAGCGGCGTCCAGCGCGTCGAGACTGACAATGGCTTCGGGTCCGAACGTTCCTGGCGTCCCAACGCGGTCAGGAACGATATCGAGTTGGGCAGTCACAATCGCATTGACTGGGCCGAGGCGGACCGTGTCACCAATACTGACGTGGAAGTCATCGAGAAAGGATTTGCTGACAGCGATCCCCCAGCTGTCGCCTTGCTGGCGCAGTGCGCCCTGGAGCGTTTGCGGCCCGCCGGTCAGCCCGGCAGCCCCAAGCAAGGGGTACTTGCTGTCGACACCGCGCACATCAACCTGCCGCCGGGTCTCGGCAGCAGCGCCCATTACGTCGAGTGAGACCGTTTCAGAAACAGTGCCGAACTGGTCGATATACGCGCGTTCCTCCTGCGTCGCGCGGCGCTGGGATGTTGCAAAGATGACATCAGCACCGAGCAGAATCCGCGATTCTGAATTGAGACCGCGGGTAAAAACTTCTGTGACTGACCCGGCGGCTGCAATCGCTGCTGTGCCTATCGCAAGGCACGCGAGATAGATCCAGAAGCCCCGGAAGCCGCCCGACAGTTCGCGGAATGCGAGCTTTATCGCAACCCGGCTCACGCGATTCGTCCATCGCGCATGTGCACAACACGCTCGGCGCGTGACGCCAGTTCATCGTCGTGCGTCACAACAACCAGTGTCGTCGCCCGGTCCCTTGTGAGAGCAAACAAAAGGTCGGCCACACCGCGTCCGGATTCGGCATCAAGATTTCCGGTCGGTTCGTCAGCGAATACGAGGGCCGGATTGCTCGCGAGTGCGCGTGCAACCGCAACTCGTTGGCGTTCGCCGCCCGACAATTGACCGGGATAATGCAGCCGCCGGTGTGACAGGCCCACCCGTTCCAGCCATTCATTCGCCCTCGCGTCGACTCCGTCGAGACCAGCAATCTCAAGCGGCGTGCGTACATTGTCGAAGGCTGTCATCGTTTCGAGAAGGTGGAATGACTGGAACACCATGCTGACGCGGCCCCGCCGCAGGCGCGCCATCTGATCTTCGCTCAGCGCGTCGATCCGCTCGCCCAGCAGCGAGACCTCGCCTCGGCTCGCCTTCTCCAGGCCCGCCGCAACCGAAATGAGTGACGACTTGCCCGAACCGGAGGGCCCGACAATCGCAACGCTGCTGCCCGAATCCACCGCAATGCTGACATCCTTGAGGACATCCAGTGCACCATCTGCTGCCGGAAAAGTCAGCCATACGTCCTTCAGTTCGAGCGCACTCGTCATTCAATTGGTCTTTCATGATGGCCGCGCACATTGCCAGGGGGTGGCCGCCTGTCTATCGATAGGGATGATGTCAGGCGTACGGACAGGAATACAAGGGATAAGGTGGTGCTGCGTTGCCGCCATTCTCACAAGCGCGATTGTGCTAGTGGCCTGTGGCGCACCCACGCCTGCCACCGCGGTTGGCGATGCGGACAGCGCTCCCCAGCCCGTCATTGCGGAGTCGGGGCCCGTCATCGTCTTCCTCGGCGACAGTTTGACTGCCGGGTTCGGACTCGCCGCAAAAGACGCCCTGCCGGAACAAGTCGCCAAAATCTTCAAGGATGACGGAATCGAGGTCAGGATTATTAATGCTGGGGTCTCTGGCGATACGACGGCAAATGGTCTTGCACGGTTCGGCTGGAGCGTAGCCGCGACTGATCCCGATCTGGTCGTCGTCGCGCTTGGCGCGAATGATTATCTGTTGGGGATCGACCCCGAGATCACGAAGCAAAATCTTTCTGCCATCGTGCAGAAAGCGAGGGAAAGCGACATTGATTGCGTCCTCGTGGGCCTGCAACCGCGCGGCGCTTTGGACGAAGGAAGCCGCGACGCTGTATTCGCGGCGATTTACCCGGACCTCGCCGCAAAATTTGACCTCGAATACTATCCATCACTGATGACCGGTGTCCAAGACAAGCCAGAGCTTCTTCAGACCGACGGGCTGCATCCGACCGCGCAAGGCGTGAAAATCATCGCCAGAAACCTAGCGCAATTCCTTGAGCCAATTGTAGAGTCTCACGAATAGGTCATGCAGGAACGACGTTCTGGGGTTGGTGTCAGTCTAATGCGAACCAGTTTCCTTTATTCGCGGGACAGCAGGTCCTAGGCGACGACAAGGTCGCGCCATTCGCGAAGAGCGGCGTCTCGTTTTGTTTGAACCGGATTCTGGAATTTATATGCCTTTCGAAGTTGAAGTGATTGTACACTGACGAATGGATCGAGACGAATTTCTGCAAACTTCGCATCCGCCGGAATCGTGACATGGCCCTCTCCCGTCTTCGGAACGGTAAGGGCGAACTCTCAGCGCGATTATTGAGATGCCGGCCAGTCTCCTGGCGCCCCTCGCTGCCGATCACTTTCATTGCCGCACGATGTGAGGGGCATCTGTCCGTCACGACGACATTTGGATTGCCGTATCGCTTCATTGCTTTTTTTAGGAATTTCAATGCTGCGGCTTTGTCCCGTTTCTGTGTGACGTA
>NZ_JBDNGN010000157.1:0-13893 GCF_041689225.1 Hyphomonas sp.
CACTGACGCTGATCCTGCCACCGCGCCAGAAGGCCGAGGCGCGCGGCCTGTATGCCCGCGCCATGCTGGCGGCGCCCGAGGGCGGCGTGGTGCTGGCCTGCCTGCCGAACACGCTGGGCGGCAAGACCGCCGAGAAGACGCTGGGCGAGATTGCCGGCGCCACCGAGAGCCTCAGCAAGAACAAGTGCCGGGCCTTCTGGGCGAGGAAAGACAGCGCCGTGTTCAACACCGCCCTCGCCGAGGCATGGGTTGCTGCCGACCAGCCGCAACCTGTCGCAGACGGAGCGATGTGGAGCCGGCCGGGCTTGTTTTCATGGGACCGGATCGATGCCGGATCGGAACTGCTGGCCGAGAACATTCCCGAGGATATCAAGGGCACGGGCGCCGACTTCGGTGCGGGCCAGGGCTACCTCACGAAAGAGGTCCTGACGCACTGCCCGAAGATCAAGCATATGGACCTGTATGAGGCCGAACACCGGGCGATTGCCTGCGCAACGAAGACGCTGCAAGGCGTCGAGAACGTCACGATTACCTGGGCCGACGCGACGCGCGACGTGGCGAACAGCCAGTATGATTTCATCCTGATGAACCCGCCTTTCCACGTCGGACGGGCGGACGCTGCCGGACTTGGTCAGGCCTTCATCCAGGCTGCCGCGCGGGCGCTGAAACCGCACGGGTCGCTGTACATGGTTGCCAACCGCCACCTGCCGTATGAGGCGACGGTCTCAGCCTGCTTCAAACAGTATGAAATCATTGAGGATTCCGGCGGCTACAAGGTGATACGCGCCGACCGGCCGAAGCGCCAGAAATGAAGGATCTCCGCCCCCTTACCAAATACCTGGCCGGGCTGGGGTACGGGAGCCGCAAGGAGGTGGAAACCGCCATCCGAAGGGGGCGGGTCGGGGGACTTGAAGGGTGTGGCAAGGGTGTGGTCGGTCCGTTCGAAAACGTCACTTTCGACGACGAACCGCTCGACCCGCCACCCGGCATGGTGGTCATCATGAACAAGCCGGCGGGCTACACCTGCTCGCGCGCCGATGGCGGACAACTCGTCTACGAACTCCTGCCGCCGCGCTTCCTGGCGCGTACGCCGGCGCTGTCGTCGGTGGGGCGGCTCGATGCGCCGACGACCGGCCTCTTGCTGTTCACTGATGACGGACAATTGCTGCACAGGCTGATCTCTCCCCGGTCGGAAACGGAGAAGGTGTATGAGGCCGTCCTCGCCCGGCCGCTGGAAGGGCATGAGGGTGAGGCCTTCGCCAGCGGCACGCTGATGCTGCGCGGCGAGGACAAGCCGTTGAAGCCGGCCAGGCTCGAAGTGACGGGCGAATGCAACGCGCGCGTTACGCTCACCGAAGGGCGCTACCATCAGGTGCGCCGCATGTTCGCCGCGGTCGGCAACCATGTCGAGGCGCTGCACCGGACGCAGTTCGGCCCGCTGACACTGGACGGGCTGGCCGATGGTGAGTGGCGCGTGCTGGACTCCGACGAGGTGGCGGGGCTCGCGTGACGTCCAGACCCGGCTGAAGGCGGCGAAACCGTGAACAGCGCTTGGCCACCGTGACGCAGCGCTCTAGGCTGTCAGGCCAGCACCCGAAACAAGAATCGCCGGAGACCCCATGCGACATCCTGTGCCGCTCTCTCGCATGCCAGAGCCCGGCGCATCCGAGCAAGGGTTGTCGACCGCGGAAGCCGACCGTCGGCTGGAACAGTTTGGCGAAAACGCCATCGTCGAAGCCGACCGGTCAGGTTGGCTCGATGTCCTGCGCGACGCCCTCACCGATCCCATGGTCTGGTTCCTGGCCGGTACCGCCAGCCTGTTCGCCATTCTCGGAGATTATACCGAAGCGGCGGTCCTGGCCGCCGCCCTGATCCCGATCATTGGTCTGGACGCTTATCTCCACAAGCGCACAAAGGCGTCTGTCGAAGGCCTGAGCAAGCTGTTGACCGAACGTGTTCGCGTCATTCGCGATGGCAAGGAAATCGGCATTCCGGCGCGGCACATCGTGCCCGGCGATCTCATACTGGCCCCCGCCAACACACGGTTTCCCGCCGATGGCGTGATCGTCGGCGGAGACAACCTCCAGGTTGACGCTTCCGCACTCACCGGCGAGGCGATGCCTGTTCGCAAGAATGTATTCACGGACGTATTGACGGGCGAGGACGACATCCTCGTTGATGATGCGTACTGGGCGATGGCCGGAACCCGGTTGCTCAGCGGTGACGCGCGTGTGCGTGTGGCGTTCACCGGCGCGGAGACGCTTTACGGCCAGATCGTGCGAACAGCGCAATCGGGCAATGGCGGCCGGACCCCTTTGCAAAAAGCCATTGGACGGCTGGTCGCCATTCTGCTGGCTATTTCCGTGACCCTGTGCGTCGTGCTCGCCCTGGTGCGATACGCGCAAGGGTTTGGCTGGGTGGACGCCGCGATCAGTGCCGTGACATTGGCCGTTGCCGCGATCCCCGAAGAATTCCCTGTCGTTTTTTCATTCTTCCTCGGCATCGGTGTCTTTCGGCTGGCAAAACAGCGCGCGCTGGTTCGCCGTTCCATCGTGGTCGAGAATATCGGCCGGGTCACATGCATCTGCACCGACAAGACCGGGACGCTGACCGAGGGCCGCCTCCACCTGCAACATATCATCACGGCAGACGAACGCACCGAGGACGATGTCCTGTCAGTCGCGGCCACGGCCGCGCGCGCCGAAAGCGGCGACCCGCTCGATCTTCTTGTCCTGGCAAACGGATCTGCGCCTGGCGGCAGGTGGCTCGCCGTGTTCCCCTTCACGGAAGACCGACGGCGCGAAGTCGGCGTGATCGAGACACAAGACGGGACGGTTCACATTGCGATGAAGGGCGCGCCAGAGACCGTTCTGTCCATGTGCTCCATGACGCGCGAAACCAGGGATAAGTGGTCGTGGGAGGTCCGGGCACTTGCCCGGGATGGCCACAAGGTTATCGCCTGCGCCGAGATGACAGCGCCGTCGTGGTCTGGTGACGAGCCAGTGACCGGCTATGCATTTTCCGGCCTGCTCGCGTTTGAAGATCCGGTCCGCCCGGGCGTCAAGGACGCGATGAACGAAGCGCAGAATGCAGGAATACGAGTCATCATGGTCACCGGAGATCATCCGGACACGGCGCAGGCGATCGCCACCGAGCTTGGTATCGGAGGCGCTGACCCCAAAATCATTCAGGGCGATGAGTTTGCGGAAGATGCCGGTGTTGACCTTTCCCGGTTCGATGTCGTCGCCCGCGCGATGCCGTCACAAAAACTAGAACTCGTCAAAGCCCTGCAGGCAAAGAAGCACATCGTCGCCGTGACGGGTGATGGCGTGAATGATGTTCCTGCCCTAAAGGGCGCCGATATCGGCATCGCCATGGGTGAGCGCGGCACGCAAAGCGCCAAGGAAGTCGCCGCCATTGTTTTGCTCGACGACAATTTCCGCACGATTGTGAATGCCATCGCAGAAGGGCGGCAGGTTTTTGCCAATCTGAAACTGAGCTTCGCCTATCTCCTGATGATCCATGGGCCGCTCGTCGCAACCGCGGCGCTTCTGCCGCTGCTTGGATATCCGCTATTGTACCTGCCGATCCATATCGTCTGGCTCGAAGTGATCATGCATCCGACGGCGCTGCTAGTCTTCCAGAAACAGGCGAGGAACGGTCGCCTGAGCCGTGCGGATCAAAGCGTCGGGGTTCAGTTTTTCGGAATGCGGGAATGGAGCCTGATCGGGCTCATGACCGTCCTTGTCTCAGGATTGATCGCCTGGAGCTTCATAGACAGCCTGGGGCCCGAGCAGAATGTCGACTATGCCCGTTCAATGGCGCTGGCGACACTCCTTAGCGCCAATGCTGCAGTAACACTGGCCCTAAGGGGATGGACAACCCGCAGTGCGATCATTGCGGCGGCCGCATCGTTGGGCTCGGCAATCCTTCTCATCCAGTCCCCTCTGGTTTCGGGCCTGATGCATTTGAATCCGCTGCACATGCGCGACTGGGCGATCGCCCTGTTGGGAGGTGGCACGCTTGGGTCGCTGGCCATCCTGTTCCACAGGGCCAGAACACGATTGGCGAAATCCTGAAAACCGACCGCCTGGATCGGGCGATGGTGCAAAGTAGGGCGATAACAAAAATGCCCCATTCGCCTTCCTCTTTGCTCGGCCTTCGCATGAGAGGCCTAGCCCTGGCTCCTGGTCACCCCGGCATGGCGCGGGTGAGGATGGCGGCCTGGTCGACGCCGTCCGCCACGTCGCCATAGGCAAGGCCGCGGCGGGCGGGGTCGAGGCGCTGGAGGCAGAAGCCTTCGAACACATAGGCGGGCGCGCTGGCGTGCAGCGCGGCGCCCTGCAGGGCGAGGGCGAGCTGCTGGGCCAGGCGCCGGGCGGTGCCCTCGTGCAGCTGGCCGGGGCTGAGCTGGTCGTTCAGGGCATCCGCATGGCGGTCGTAGAGGGAGTTCGCGCCCCGCAGGCTGCCGACCTCGTGCAGCACGGCTTCGAGGCTTTCCGGTTCGCGGCCGATGGCGCGCAATATGTCGAGCGCGATGACATTGCCGGAGCCTTCCCAGATGGCGTTCAGGGGCGACTGGCGGTAGAGGCGCGGCATCGGCCCTTCCTCGACATAGCCGGCGCCGCCGAGGCATTCGAGCGCCTCGTAAACAAAGCCCGGCTGGCGCTTGCAGACCCAGTATTTGGCGACCGGCGTGGCAAGGCGCATGAAAGCGGCTTCTCGCGGATCGGATCCGGCGCGGTCGAAGCTGGCGGCGACGCGCAGGGCAATGGCGGTGGCCGCTTCGCTCTCGAGGGCGAGGTCTGTCAGCACGGCCTTCATGGCGGGCTGGTCGGCCAGGGTCTTCTGGAAGACGCGGCGCTGGGACGTGTGCCAGAGCGCCTGGGCGAGCGCGGCGCGCATGCCGCCGGTTGAGCCGAGGATGCAGTCGAGGCGCGTGTGCTGGACCATGTCGATGATCGTGCGCACGCCCCTGCCCGGCTCGCCGAGGCGGCGGGCCCAGGCGCCGTGATACTCGATCTCGGACGAGGCGTTCGACTTGTCGCCCATCTTGTCCTTCAGGCGCATGACGTGGATCGCGTTGCGCGTGCCGTCCGGCCGCCAGCGCGGCACGAGGAAACAGGTCAGGCCCTCGTCCGTATACGCAAGGGTCAGGAAGGCGTCGCTCATCGGCGCCGAGCAGAACCATTTGTGCCCCGTCAGGCTGTAGGCGTCGCCGCCAAGCGGCGCGGCGCGGGTCGTGTTGGCGCGCACGTCGGAGCCACCCTGCTTCTCGGTCATGGCCATGCCGATGGTGACGCCGGTTTTATCCGGGGCCGGGATGAAGCGCGGGTCATAGGACTGGGCGGCGACACGGGGTTCCCAGTCCGCCGCGAGGGCGGGGTCGGCGCGCAGGGCCGGGACGCAGGCATAGGTCATCGACATCGGGCAGGTGACGCCGGGATCGGCCTGGTTCATCAGGATCATCATGGCGGCGTGGCGCACATGGCCGGCCGCAGGCACGGTCCAGGCCGAGCCGGAGACGCCGCTATCGAGGCCGAGCGCCATGAGGCTGTGATAGGCGGGGTGGAAATCGACCTCGTCGAGGCGGTGGCCGAACCGGTCGAAGGATTTCAGCTTGGGCGGGTTCTCGTTGGCCTGGCGCGACCATTCGATCGTCTCGGCGGCGCCGCAGCGGGCACCGAAAGTGGCGAGGTCGTCCGTGTGCGAGGCACCGCCATGGAAGCGTACCGCCTCGCTTAGCGCGGTGTCGCCGAGGTAGAGGTTGTGATCCTCAAAGGGGTTTGGCTGGTTCTCGACGGAATGGGTTTCGAGCTCGGCGAGCGGTTTGTAAGGCGACATGAGGCGGGTCCGTTCAGTGAGAATTAGGGCGCGAGAAATCCTGGTTGCGGAAAAAGACGCCCTGGTATGCCAGAAGGGCGGCGCGGACCTCTTGGACCCGCGTATCGGTCGGGTTTGCAAGATCGGTCCCCAGAAGTTCAGCCCCGATGCCGGGCGACACGGGCCGGGCGTCGAACCGGGTAAACTCGCCGGAAAACGCGGAACATGGCACGGTATTCCTCCTGTTTTTTTCAGAGCCTAGCAGCTTTGCAGTAAATTGGGAGAACCTGTGCGCCGGATCGTCGGAACACGGGATCAGGACTGAAACACGGTTCTGATATTTCAACCCGGAAATTTTCGCCGTGCGGTAACCAGTTCCCAACACCATTGGTGTAGGCGTCTCAATCATACCGGGCCCATCAAGCCTGCTGTCCAGAGGCGCGAAAATCATGAGTCATTCCAAAGCGCGACTGGCGGTTATCAACGAGCTGTCCTATTTGCCGGGCGACCGGCGCCACATGATCGTGCTGATCGAAGAGGCGCTCGAAGCGATGGGCGTCGAGATCGTGCACGTAACCAAGGCGAGCGGATATGTCCCGGCCGATGCCGCCTTCGTGCATATCGACCAGTCGATCATTTCCCCCGAAGCCCGCACCCTGGCCCTGCGATACCCGGCATCGATCAATGCCTATGCAACTGACATCCGCAAGTTCAGGTATATCGACGGCCTGCTGGGGCGCGACGATTCCTGTGATGCGCCGGTGATCGTGAAATCGAATCTCAATTATGCTGGCATGCCCGAGCGCGATGCCGCGCGGCACGAGGGCCCGATCGGGCGCCGCCTCCTGAACCGCGTCTCGAACCGGCTTCGCAGGCAATCGAAATATGCGATCCGGACCAAAGAGGATTACCGCATATACCCTACCCTTTCGGACGTGCCCCGCCACTATTTCCGCAATGATTATGTCGTGCAGAAATTCATGCCGGAAAATGATGGCGAAAAGAACGTTCTGCGGGAGTACATATTCCTCGGCGACCTTCACTACCAGAACATCGAACGGTCAGACCAGCTGATCATCACCGAAGACGAGCATGTCTCGTGCAAGCCGTTCGAACCGCACCCGCGCCTTCTGGCGACGCGCCGGAGGCTCGGCCTGGATTATGGCAAGATCGACTTTACGCTGATCAATGGCGCACCCTTCATCTTTGACGCCAACAAGACCCTGGGCCTTGGCGAGTATGGCGATACGGCCTGGCTGGCAGACGATGTTGCCGGCATGCTGCGCGCGTTTGCCGGCGAAGTGTTCAGGCTGGTGACAGCGCAGCAAAGCGGTCCGAAACCTGACGCTCAATTCCTTGAGGCCGGTTAGCGGCGATCCACAGTCCGGCATGCGCCGCGAGATACACCACTGCGCCCAGTGAAGACAGGACGCCAGCCTGGACCATGAGCTCTGTGATCCCCTGTACGGGACCATCGAACAGCGATGACCGCGCCCATGTCACGGCGCCCGACATCACCAGTGCAGCCGCCAGCGAACGGCCCACAATCGCAACCTGTCGGACCATCGAGACATGGATCACTTTCGCCATCAGACGGAAGCTGAGCCCGCACCAGACGATTGCGCCGAACACGCCAGCCCAGAGGACGCCAATCATGCCGAACTGGAGCGCGCCCACCACCATCACCGGAATGTAAAGGCAGGCCGACACAGCTTTCAGGAAGAAGACAGAGCGTGTACGCCCGAGCGCGGTTGCGATGGACACGCTGATCGCGCCCAGCAGGTAGATGGCGGTAATCGGCGCAGCAAAGGCCAGCACGAGTGCAGCAGAGGCCCATTCGGGGCCCAGCGTGATGGCGACGATCTCCTTCGCCAGCAATCCGATGCCGACACAGATCGGCAGCGAGATGGCGAAACTGGCATGCAGGCTGGACAGATAGGCTGCCCGGACGCGGTGCAGGTCATCCTGAATTGAACTGAAGGCGGCGAACATGGTCCGCTCCATCGGAGCATAAAGGAACAATTCCATCCGGTCAGCGAACTGAATGCCGACCGCATACGTGCCGAGCGCGGCATTGCCGAGCAGTTTGCCGATAAACAGGCTGGTCGTGGCCTCGCGCAGGCTGTCCGCGATCTGGGCGAGCCCCAGCCAGACCGAGAAACCGAAAAACTTGCGAAACTCCGACAGGGACAATCCCGGAATTTGCGGGCAGAGCGCAAACGACATGACCAGTGCGATGACGCCAGACGCGATCAGGCCAAGCGGCAAAGCCCAATAGCTGCCGGTCGCCAGTGCGACCCAGAACATGACCGCAAAGGACGCGACTTTCGTTCCGATCTCGATCATGGCTTCCCATTTGAAGTCCATGTTGCGGATGTACATTTCGAACCGCGAATTCCGGAATCCCAGCAGGAACGGATAACTGGCCATGGCGCTAATGAGCGCAACCAGGCGCGGATCGCCAAACACCGCCGCGACCGGCCAGGCGGCAGCCAGCATCAGGACAGTGACGATGACACCCCGGAGAATGTTCAGGGTCCATGCCGTATTGAAATCGCGGTCCGTGACGGTTTTCAGCTGGACCAGCGCGGCGGCGACGGGCAATTCGACGACCGCACCTGCAATCATGAAAACACTCATGGCGACGGCGACGAGGCCGAAATCGGCCGGAACGAGCAGCCGGGCAGCCACCAATGTGCTGACCAGGCCAATCGCCTGACTGACAAAGCGCCCGAGCAGGAGCCAGGCTGTTCCACGCAGGATCATCATTTTCAGCATGGACGAACCATCTGTTGTAACTCCTCATGCCGATCAGGCCGGATCGCTTGCCGCAGCAGAGCCCAGAGCAAGATGCATGCCCTTGTTATGGTTTATGGATTGCAAACAGGGCGGCCGGGGCACCCGGGGGCGTCGAATATTGCCGTGGACTGTCGCAGCCTGGAACGCCGCGCAGAAAAAACCCCGAGGACCGTCGAGCCTGCTGGAGCCGATTTGGTGATGCCTGACGCCAGATTCCTGGTCAGCCCGGCGGTTCACTCGTGAAAACAGTGAGGTCGACGACGGACAGGTTGTGAGCCGATACTCGTCAGGCGTCGGCATCCAAATAGGGTCGGTCACCTGCAATCGTGACGCGTTCCATGATGCGGGTATTGGGAAAATAGTCGCTCGCGGCATAGTGCTGGCAGGCGCGATTGTCCCAGAAGGCGATGGAGCCCGGTGCCCAGCGGAACCGGCACTGGTATTCCGGGATCGCGGCGCGCGAATAGAGGAATTTCAGCAGCGTGTCGCTCTCGGTCCTGTCCATGCCCTTGATGTGATCCGTGAACGCTGTGTTTACATAGATCAGACGCTGTCCGGTTTCCGGATGGGTGCGAACGACCGGGTGTTCCATCAGCGGGAATTTCTCGTGCAGGGAAGCCGTGTCCTTGCCGAGGCGTTTGGCGAAGACGCGGGCAATATCGTGGACAGCCGTCATCTCGCAGAGACGCGCTCTCAGGTCTTCATCGAGATCTTCATAGGCCATGACCATGTTCGAGAAGAGCGTATCGCCGCCGACTTCGGGCAGCTCGATGGCGCGCAGGATAGACCCGAGCGAGGGCTGCTCGCGCCAGGTGACATCGGAATGCCAGGCATTCTCCATGCCGCGCGAATTGGGTCCGTGGACAATGCGGAGGACTTCGCGGTCCGGCTGGTCTTTCGGCGTTGCCGGGTGAATCTCCAACGCGCCAAAGGCACGGGCGAAAGCAATATGCTGCGCGCGGGTGATATCCTGGTCGCGGAAGAAGACGACCTGGTATTGCAGCAGGGCGGCGCGGACTTCTTCGACAAGCGTATCGGTGAGACTGGTGAGATCGGCTCCCAGCAGTTCAGCCCCGATGGCGGGCGACATGGGCCGGGCGTCGAACTGGGTGAAGTCCCCGGAAAACTCGGAATATGGCATGACGTTCCTCCCGTTTTCCCGTGAGAATAGCACTTCCCAGCCGAATTCGGAAAGCACGCGGGCCCTAGCGCTGGCGCCCTGCGCACGCTATCTGCCCGGCATGGCTCAACCTCCCCTGATTTCCCTGTCCGATGTCCGTCTCTCGCTTGGCGCAAAACCCCTGTTCGAGGGGGTGACGCTCAGCCTGTCCAAAGGCGAGCGCGCGGCGCTGGTCGGGCGCAACGGGGCCGGCAAGTCCACTTTGATGCGGATCATCTCCGAACAGCAGGAGGCTGATAGCGGCCAGGTGTGGCGCCAGCCCGGCACGACCTTCGCGACCGTGGTGCAGGAACCGCGCTTCGAGGGTTTTGAGACCGTCCTCGACTATGTCAGCGAAGGGCTGGAATACACCTATATGGCCGAGGCCGAGCTGATGGAGTTCGGCGTCGACCCAGCAGCTGATCCGAAAACACTGTCGGGCGGGCAGCAGCGGCGCGTGGCACTGGCGAAGGCCTTTGCCGCCGAACCTGACGTGATCCTGCTGGACGAGCCGACCAACCATCTCGACGTACCGATGATCGAATACCTTGAAGGCCGCCTGAAGGCGTTCAACGGGGTTGTGCTCGTGGTCAGCCACGACCGGCGCTTCCTCGAGAACATCTCCACCAATACGCTGTGGCTGCGCCAGGGCGTCGTGCTGAAATCGCCGGAAGGCTATGTGAAGTTCGACGAATGGGCCGAAGCCATTGAGGTGGAAGAAGAACGCCAGATGAAGCGGATGACGACGCAGCTGAAAGACGAGCATCGCTGGCTGGCACGCGGCGTGACCGGACGGCGCAAGCGCAACCAGGGCCGCCTCGCCCGGCTGCACGACATGCGCGCGACTCATGGTGCCATGCGTGCCGCGCTGAACGATCGCAAGACCACGGCCGAGTTCAGCGCGGGTGTCGGCGACTCGATGAGCAAGAAGGTGATCGAGGTCAAAGGCCTGTCGAAGACGTTCGATACACCGAATGGGCCGCTGGTCATCGCTAAGGACCTGTCGCTGAAAATCCTGCGCGGCGACCGGATCGGCATTATCGGGCCGAACGGTGCGGGCAAGACGACACTGGTTCGCCTGCTGCTCGGCGAGATCGAGCCCGACGAGGGAACGGTTCGCCACGGCAACACGCTGGATGTGACCTATATGGACCAGACCCGCGACACGCTGAACCCGAAGGACACGATCTGGGAGGCGCTGGCGCCGTCGGGCGGGGACTCGCTGATGGTGCAGGGCCAGCAGCGCCACATCGCCTCCTATGCCAAGGACTTCCTGTTCAAGCCGGAACAGCTGCGACAGCCTGTCGGGGCGCTGTCTGGCGGCGAGCGCAACCGGCTCGCGCTGGCCATCGGACTCGCGAAGCCTTCCACGCTCCTGGTCATGGATGAACCGACCAACGACCTGGACTTGCAGACGCTCGAGCTGCTGGAAGACATGCTGCTGAATTACGAGGGGACGCTCCTGCTGGTCAGCCATGACCGGGCCTTTCTCGATTCTTCGGTGACGAGCTGCCTCTGCCCGCTGGGCGACGGCAAATGGGTGCAGACGGCTGGCGGCTGGACCGACGCGCAAGACCAGCTCGCGAGCATACGCCGCCACGATGAATCCGACGCGCGCGCCAGCAAAGCGAAGGCCGCTGACACGCCGAAAGCCAAGCCGCAGAAAAAGCTCTCCTTCAAGGATGCCCATCGCCAGAAGGAGATCGATGAATTGATCCCCAAACTGAAGGCCGAAGTGGCCGCGCTGGAAAAGGCGCTGGCCGATCCAGCCCTCTATTCCCGCGATCCGGAGGCTTTCAATGCCAAGTCTGCCCGCATTGCCGCGGCGCGGGCAGAATCCGAATCCGCCGAGATGGAATGGCTGGAAATCGAGGAAAAGCGCGAAGCGCTCGCGGGCTGAACGTAAAAGCTTCCTTAACCGACGCAACCTAGATTGCGGGGCAGGATATATGGGAGTTCAGCCTATGCGCCCTTCATGGATGATTGCGATTGCCGCCTGCCTGGTGGCGCCTGCCTTTGCTGATGCGCCGATGTCGCTGAAGGCCGATGCCGTGGCGACGCCTGCGCCGGTTGGCCACGAACCGGGCCTGTACCGTTTCGGAGCCACCTATAGCGTAGTGGCGTCAGACGATGCGCTGAGCTGCCAGACGGCCTGTGCAGATGACGCGGTTTGCCTGGCCTGGAGCTTCGTCTCTGCGACAGGCGATGCCGGCGCCTGGTGCGAACTGAAACGCAGCGGCGGCCAGATCGAACGCAATCCGATGGCGACGTCCGGCTTCTCGCCGCGCCATGAGGCGATCTTCATGCCGGTCGCGGCCGAGCCAGCCGAAGAACTGCTCGGTGACGAGAGTGCGTCAGACGCAGACCACATCAAGGCGATCACGGTCGAGATCGAGACAGTCGAGATCGATGGCCCGACCGATCTGACCAAGCCCCAAACCGAAGATTAGAGCGAACGTTCCTTCGTGGCCGTGAACCGGATCGACGGGTTCTTTTCCTGTGCGTAGCCGACATCCCAGGCATTCTTCGCCAGATAGACCGGCGCGCCGTCAAGATCTGTTCCCGACGCTGACTTGTTTCGCTCCATGAATTCCTCAAGCTTGGCCGGATCGTCGCACGCCATCCAGCGCGCCACATTGTACGGCGCCGGTTCGAACACGACTTCCAGATTGTATTCCGCCGCAACGCGTTCGATCATGACTTCGAATTGCAGCTGGCCGACGGCGCCGACGATCATGTCGGAGCCGATGACAGGCTTGAACAATTGCGTAACGCCTTCCTCGGCCAGGCTTTCGAGCGCCTTGCGCAGGTGCTTGGCCTTCATCGGGTCTTTCACGCGGGCACGGCGCAGGAGTTCCGGCGCGAAGTTCGGAATGCCGGCGAACTGGATCTCGCCGCTTTCCGAGAGGCTGTCGCCAACGCGCAGCTGGCCGTGGTTGGGCACACCGATGACGTCACCCGCATAGGCCGTCTCCGCTATCTCGCGGTCCTGTGCGAGAAACATCAGCGGATTGTGGATATTGAGTTGTTTGCCGCTGGCGCTCTTCAGGCGCATGCCACGCTTGAATTCACCCGAGCATAGCCGAAGGAAAGCAACACGGTCGCGGTGGTTCGGATCCATGTTCGCCTGGATCTTGAAGACGAAACCGGAAACGTCCGGGTCGGATGGTTTGACTTCGATGGGCGCGCCCTTGCGCTCGGCCTTCTGAACGCGCGGGGGCGGCGCATAGTCACGCAGCGTGTTGAGCAATTCCGCAACCCCGAAATGGCGCAGCGCCGACCCGAACACAACCGGCGTCATGTTGCCTGCCTTGAACGCCTCCTCATCGAATTTCGGGAGCAGGCTGGTGACCATTTCAACACCCTCAATCAACTCCGCATACACATGATCATCAAGCTTGCCGATCAGGGCTTCATCGCTGCCGGGGATACGGGCGGCCGGGCCGATATGCGGGGGCTCGCCCGGGCGGCGGTCGAACTGGCAGAACTCACCAGTGGTGAGGTCTTTCATGCCGGCAAAGCGCTGGCCGGATGCCGCCGGCCAGTAGAGCGGCGCCGTGTCGAGCTGGAGCTTGTCCTGCACTTCGTCGAGCAGTTCGATCGGCTCAAGCGCTTCACGGTCCATCTTGTTGATGAAGGTGATGATTGGAATGTCGCGCATGCGACAGACCTCGAACAGTTTGAGCGTCTGGGGCTCGATGCCCTTGGCGGCGTCGAGCACCATGACGGCGCAGTCTGCCGCGGTCATGGTGCGATAGGTGTCTTCGGAAAAGTCTTCGTGACCTGGCGTATCGAGCAGGTTGAAGACGAGACCGCTGTATTCGAAAGTCATCACCGAGGCCGATACCGAGATGCCGCGATCACGCTCGATCTTCATCCAGTCAGACCGTGTGCGCCGCTGGGCACCCCGCGCCGCGACCTCGCCTGCCGCGCGGATGGCGCCGCCTGCGAGAAGGATGTTTTCCGTGAGAGTGGTTTTACCGGCATCCGGGTGGGAAATGATGGCAAAGGTGCGCCGACGCGCGGCTTCCGCAATATGGGACATGGAGGTTCCGGACAAATTTGGTTTCAGCTGCCAGCCCCTAGCCGATTTGGCCAAAGGAAAGAAGGGG
>NZ_JBDNGN010000158.1:0-4328 GCF_041689225.1 Hyphomonas sp.
CGTGCGCTCATAGGAACCCGCGCGCAGGAACCGCTCGCGCTCGATCTGCATCGCCAGCTCGAACGCACGGCCAAAGACCGTGGCAATATCACCGGGGCCATGCTCGATCAGATGTTCCAGGACCGCCTCGATCGCCGTATCATTCCGTCCGTCCATTCGACTGTCTCCATGGTGGTGTTGCAACTCCATGGAATACCAGGATGGGCCGCCCCTGCCGGGGCGTGCCCCGGCAGGGGCGCGCGGCCGACGCGACGACAGAATTTCCAGACGTCAGGTTACAGTACCTCGCCTCCGTCACCGCCTCGGTGACGGTCGCCAGCGGACAAGTCTCCATCAGGCGCAGAACCTGAATGAACTCGCGCTTGCCGCGATTGCCCATGCGCGCCTCCAGGAGATGGCGAAGGTGCTGGAAGGCTTCCGGCAGATTCCAGCCCTGCAGTGGGGCAGCTTGGTCGAGGGCGTTCGGCTTCGTCTCGATCAGCATCAGGTAATGGAGGGGATCGAAGACGAAGGTGCCGGTGCCGTAGTCGCGCCGATGACGGGCGATCTCCTCGCCGGCGCAAAGGATCACCACCTCGTCGACGAACCCCTTCACCAGGACCTCTCGGAAGCCAAAGCTCGTCGGCACCGAGTAGTCGTTGCACCGATATCGGACCAGCGAGGTCGAGGAGACCCGCCCTATCCGCTTCTCGCACGGTTCGAGCGGTGTTGCCGGAAGCCGCTGGAAGGCCGCCAGATCGGCGACGAGCCGCTCGCCGATCGTCTCGCTATGGCGTGCGGCCCGCTCGTTCTGCCGACTGCGGCATCGCTCGGCCAGCATGGCGTTCAGATCGTCGAAGCTCGCCGCATGCGGGATCGGCGTCATGAAGTTCGATCGGGCAAACTTCACCAGCCCCTCAACCTTGCCCTTGTCGTTTCCCTTGGCTGGTCGCCCAAAACGATCCCTGAACAGGTAATGGCTCTGGAGTTCGGTGAAGGCCCGGGTCCGCTCACGCCGACCATCGCCACAGATCTTCGCCACCGCAATCGTGGTGTTGTCGTAGAGGATCGACAACGGCACGCCGCCGAAGAAGTCGAAAGACGACACGTGCCCATCGAGAAACGCCTCCGTCGTCTCGCGCGGATAGGCCTTCACAAACGGCGCGTCCGACTGGGCGACGTCCATGCAGAAAAAGTGGATCTTCTGGCGAACCCCGCCGAGCACTGCGATCGCCTCGCCGAAATCCACCTGCGCGTGGCCAGGCGGATGCGACAGCGGCACGAAGGTCTCCCGCTGAGGCCAATGACCTGACCGCACTTCGGGATCTTGTCCTTACTCTCGTAGACGGTACGCCGCGGCAAAAAGCCGATGCGGAATTGAAATTTCTTTCGGACGCTCACGGCGGTCTGACCTCGGATACAAAGACCTTCATTGCCAACGTCGTCAAAGGTGAGGGCGGGCGGCCGCGGCGCGCTGACAGGCGCGCCCTGTTCGATGCCCACAGGCAGGGAACGACACCGACCCTTCTGGCCGACCTGCTTGACTATGTCGCGAGCTTAAACACTGTTTCGTGCAAGCTCAGGGAATCCGTCAGCGCACTCAGATGTATTCTCGAAGAACACATCAGTTCAGGCAGTGACCTAACATCCTTGTATGTTGAGGAAATCTCCAGGAGGAAATACCACAGCCGCAGCAGCGCCTTTCGCTGCATCGGCAGTACCTTGCTCGTTAAAGGATTGGAATTCGATCATGTTGTGATCCTCCGCAATCCCAACTGGCAGCAGAGCTGGGGAAACTACAGGGACCTCTACGTCGCGCTCTCGCAAGGCTCGAATAGTGTGAGACTCATCGACCTGGCTGCTTAAGAATTTTCATACAGCTTCGCTTTCGGATGCCCTTGAAGCGTCTGCGCAAATTGGTTCGGCGCGTCAGGTTCTCCACCCGACGGGGAACGGTCTGAACCTATCGAGCTCGCACATGACGATATCAGGCAGCCTTCCAGAATGGCTCCGCGAGAATGTCGATCGGCGTCGCGCTGCATTTTGGGCAGTGCCACATGTTAGCGGCCATCTGCGACCCTGTGGAGACAGCATCACAGTGCAGACAGTGCCACTCTCTCGAAAGCCCACGCTCCCGGAATAACGGATGAAGTGCGCGCCCTTCCTTATCCGGTTTTGTTGACCGGCGCGGCCAATCGGCTGCAATGCGAGCCCGTAGCATCTCCGCAGCCTCGTAGGCGATCGTCAAGGCTTTCGAAACGAATGCTGGGTCCAGGACAGGATTGTGCCTCGAATCGTCGTATATCTCGATCAACGGCTTTTCGGAAGGTGCCTGTTCCACGCAAATGGCCCAACCTTGGCCGCCCATAAGAACCTCGAAATCGATCTCTATTGTGTAGTCGTGACCGTCAATACTGCCGTGTTTTTGGGTCGCGAAACCCAGCCCAATAGTGAGGCGTGAGCGCGTGTTGGTGTTCCGTGCATTTGACTCAATAGCGAGAGTGTCCACCTTCGCAGGGTCTGGCCTCCAGCCGGTTTCCCTTGCAACGGTCAGCGCTCTCCAGTGCGGAAATTCAAACGCGTGAGCGATCACATCGAGAGCGTCGTGGTGGGCGATGCGTTGCCGGCGAGCAAGCCGCTTGGCGATGGTTTTTAGAGAATTCAAGTCGTTGTAGTTCGTCATGGTCCATTCCTTCGATCACGGACCTGACTAGGTGCCCACTGCCAATCAAGTCCGCCCAAAGGGAGTGGTCATGAAGGAGACTGGAAAAGCACTGCATGGCTTCGCGCGAATGGGCACACCGGCCTGTGCTTAAGGCCGAGACAATGCTAGAAAAAATCCCTCTCGTGGTCAAGATAAGTGTGTGCGACCAGTCGTTCCATCCGGTTTTGAGTGGCGCATCCGGCTGGCGCCGGGCCGGCCTCTCGTAAACCGAGCCCGCTATTGCGGTTTCGGCCATTCGGCTTCGATCCCTCGCACGATCCGAAGGACGGCTCCACGCGAGTGTCCTCGGTCCCGCGCCTCCAAGTGGCGCTCCTTCGAGGCCGTCGAGTTCGCCACGCTGAACTGGGTCGACTGGTTCAACAATCGCCGGCTGTTGGAGCCCATCGGCAACATTCCGCCGGCCGAAGCCGGGGATCGCTACTACGCCATGCTCGCCGAGCAGAAGCTGGCCGCGTAACTCAAACCAAACGGCCTCCGGCAAACCCGGGGCGGGTCAGGCTTCGGTATTAGGCCATTCACAGCCGCGAGTCTGGGCCAGTCAAGACCTGCCCCCGTAACCAACATACGACCTGCCGAACGTAGTCACGGTGGAGCCATCGTGGGAGGCCCTTCCACAGCCCAATCCGTCAGAAATCGCTCGCCTTCCCCTCCAAATGAAGCATGCATGGTGTCGCCCGCATCGCCACTGCAGGGGCGATGAGGGACCGCCCGGACTGAGCTACCGGGCTTCCAGTGGTAGTAGCGTCGGCATCGGCCGGCGCCATGCACCGGAGGCTAAAAATGGCACGCACTATCAGGCTCAACGACATCCAGCTTGTCTTGCTCTGCACCGCGGCGGGGCGCGAGGATCGCATGGTCCTGCCTCCGCCCCAGAGCGTCCCGCTTGATGACCCCGAGACCAAGAAGGCGCTACAGGGTCTCCTCAGGCGGCGTCTCGTGGAGGAGGCAAAGGTCCCGCTCGATGCACCGACATGGCGCATCGGGGAAGGCGACCAGCCGCTCGGTCTCGTCATCGCCGCAGCTGGCTTCGACGCAATCGGCCTCAGCGAGATGGCGGGCGACCCTCCGGCATCAGCCAAGAAAGAGACCCATCCCACCTGCCCGAAGCGTCGGGGCAAGGATGCCCAAAAATCCAACGCGGCCGAGAAGCCGATGGCACGCAGACCCAAAGCCCAAAAGGGGAAGTCAGCGGCACAGAAGACCAAGGCCAGCGCGGTGCTCACCCTGCTGCGTCGCAAGAGCGGCACCACACTGCCCCAGTTGATGGAAGCCACCGGCTGGCAGCCCCACAGCGTGCGCGGCTTCCTCTCAGGCACTGTGAAGACCCGCATGGGCCTCACCCTCACCTCGGAAAAGCCGAACGGCGGCGAGCGCCGCTACCGCGTCCAGGGCGGGAAGGCATGATGAAGACGGCACTCTCCCGGCCCGCGCCCATCTCGGGCGCGGGTCGGTCATCAGGACACCCGGCAGATAATGTCGAGACGCAGATTGCAGAACTCAGGAGTCTTCCCCGTCCCGATCTAGCCGCGCGCTGGCAGTCGCTCTTCAGAACCGACCCGCCCAAGGGCATCAGCATCCGATTGATGATCGGTGCCCTTGCCTACGCCATTCAGGCCAAGAGCTA
>NZ_JBDNGN010000159.1:0-11580 GCF_041689225.1 Hyphomonas sp.
ATCACAGGCGTCAAATTTAAAGACGGAATTGAAACCACACAAAACGACCAGATCGCTGCATGACCCACAAACCTCAAACACCAGATTTGACAATAACTCCCGTTGCAGACGCCCCTCCTTCAGGTGGCGTGTCCGCAGAGCCACAGACCGCCTCATTGCCGGAAGGATTTCCCGAGACCATCACCTTCCCCTTCGACAGCCGCATTGTCAGCGCGTCGGGCGGTAAACCCCCAGAATATGCCAGCCGGACCTACCAGGTGGACGGGCAAGTCAGCGATACGGTCGATTCAGTCGTCACGTTCTTTACCGCCATGATCGAGAAGAATGGCTACGAAATCCTTGAGATCGAAAAAGGGTATGCAACGCTGATCCGATTTGACATGATCGGTTTTGACTACGCCAGCGTCATGGTGATGGACATGTCCGATGATGGCACCGCAACATTCTCGATATCCCTGATCATGGATCCGGAGCCGGAATAGGTAGTCCTAACTTGTGATTGCATTGACCATGCTTCTTGCATACCCGTAGAAAGGCCGCGACATTGTCCAGGGTCGTTCTACGGGGACCAGCATTTGACGACCACGCCGGATAGTGACGCTCCGCAAGAGCCCAGCCGCCACACGCTCGGCCTGTCCGAAGAGCTTTTGGCAGAGACGTATGACGTTCTTCGGCGTATCGCTTCCCGGCAACTCGGGCGACAACGTCCAAGCGCGACCCTGAATGCGACGATGATTGTCCACGAGGCCTGGCTCAAGCTGTCAAATGACAGCGGTCGTCGCTTCGCCGACCAGAACCACTACCTGGCGACCGCGTCGCGCGCTATGCGTCAGGTACTCGTCGACCATGCCCGGCGAAAACTAGCGGAGAAGCGCGGCTCGGGCGCTGAGCACGTCAACATAGACGATCACCAGATACCGGGCAGCACCGCAGAAACCCAGATCCTGGACATCGACGCCGCCTTGGCCGCACTTGCCAAGAAAGCGCCGGATCTCGAACGCATCGTAGAGTGTCGGTTCTTTGCAGGCCTTACAGTCGAGGAAACCGCGCACGCGCTCGGACGATCAGGCAGGACTGTCGAGCGCGACTGGGCCCGCGCCCGCACCTATCTGGCCGAATTCCTCGATTCACAGTCCTGAGTTTCCGGCAGTCTGCGGAACCCTACCACTTGAATATCTTGCGTACTGCCTTTGCCGCTTCGTTTCTCGCTTTCCCGCGCACCTGGCGATCAACTTCATTTTTTGCTGTGTCAGCCGCATCACCGGCCACGTCCCCCGCATACCCTCCAGCGGCGCCAAACACGTCGGGCACGCCACCCCCTCCCATGGACATAACCTGATATCCGGCAGGTACTTCGAAGAGTTCGTCTGTCTGAAAGGACCGTTGGAGACCGTTGAGGTCGTAGCTGATATTCTCGGCGCGCTGACCCGGCTCAACCTGTGTCATCCGCATACGCACCGTGATATTTTCTGGCGTCGTCCAGACATCACCTTTTGTCGTGGCGCCGCCAGACACACTTGCCCGCACGAAGTGATGATCAGTTAGCACGCCATTCGCCGTTTCGCGTCCGATGAAGCGCTTTTCCAGCACAGCCGTTTGCTCACCCAGGCCAACGAGAGGCGATTTGGCCTGTTCGGCTCCAAAGGGAATTTCCGTGGCAATGCCTTCATCCGGTGACATCGACCACATCGTCTGGGCGTCATCGCGCCATATCCGGATAACGGTCTGTCCCTTCTCGGTCATTTCAGTGCGGGTCTTGCCAGGTTTGGAATGGACAATCTGGTTAACGCTTCCTTCGTCGGTGACGATCGTGCGCTGGCCCTGATAAGAAACGATTGGTGGTCCGAAGACGGCCATCTCCTGCGCCTCAGCCTGACCGGCTGTCGCGAAAAGACACCAAGCTGTTGCCGACATGACAATTGTGTATCGAAGCATGGTGGGATTCCCTTTGAGTTTGTTGTGCGTCCTGTTGTGTAAAACGCATCCTCGTGCCGTGATCCGCCATATGCATCTGCGTGGCGGACTTTCCCCGGACATTGCGTGAAGGGATTGGGAACAGGGATGCACGCGGGCCAGGCTGGCGTAATGATGACTTGATAACCGACGTTGTGAGCGGGACACTCATGACGGATCAGAAAGGTATGCCTTGGGCACCGCGGACAACTCTCAGTGGAACCGCCTCGACGCGGCATTCTCGGCGGCTCTAGAGCTGCCCGAGGACGCGCGGCAGGAATGGCTGGTCAAGGAACTGGCCGGCACACCCGACGTGCTCAGACGCGCGACACAGCTGCTCGACAGGGAGCGCGATAGCCGCTCGCGGTTTGAAGGCCTGCAAATTATGCGCTCTGCGATGCTCGACGAGGTATCGACCGGGATGGACGGCTTTTCCGACGATCCCCGGATCGGTGCCAGGTATGGTCCGTGGCGCATCCTTCGCCGAATAGCCGCCGGTGGTTTGTCTGTCGTTTACGAAGCCAATCGTGACGATGGCCGATACGAACAGACGGTCGCCCTGAAAGTCATGCGCGCCGGCATGCAGAATGGCGAGGCTGTTCGCCATTTCCTGCGCGAACGCCGTATTCTCTCGACGCTCGATCATCCAGGCATTGTGCGCATTCTTGATGGCGGAGAAACAGCCACTGGCGCCCCTTGGCTTGTCATGGACCTTGCGCCGGGGCGCCCCATAACCGCCTATTGCAACGGGGCTGATCTCGGCCTGAACGCCCGTCTTGCTCTCGTCGCCGACGTTGCCGACGCAACGCAGTCAGCGCATTCCAAACTGATCGTTCATCGCGACATCAAGCCGGACAACATCATCGTGTCGGATGATGGCCGGGCGCGGTTGCTCGACTTTGGTGTATCCAGCCTCGCCGGTGGCTTGAGCGATCCTGACGGAACGACCGCCATGACGCCCAACTACGCGTCACCGGAGCAGCTGCGGTTGGAGCAGGTCACTACGGCGAGTGATATCTACCAACTGGGCCATGTCCTCTCGGAACTCTGCGCGGACATGACACTGCCTGCCGGCACGCAGGCTGTCATTCGCAAGGCGATGGCGCAGGCCCCGGATGACAGGTACCCCTCAGCGGCAAGTTTCGCCAATGACCTCCGGGCCGTGCTGGATGGCCGCGCGCCTGCTGCCAGACCGGACACGCGCCTCGAGTCTGGTTACCGATTCGTCCGCCACAACCGGGTCGCATCGGGTCTGGCAGCACTCCTGATCCTTGGCGGTGTTGGCTGGGGCATGATGCTTTCGGTCCACGGACGCGAAATGAATCGCGAACGTGCCATTGCGATGGCTGAAGCCGATCGGGCTGATCGCGGCAAAAGCGTTCTGCTGGACCTGTTTCGCCGGCTCGATCCATTGGAACTTGACGGCGCAAAGTCGAACCTCGGCAATGCGACATCGATACTGGAACCGACGCTTGACGACGTGCGCGAACGCCTGACGGACGATCCGGAACTGCAGGCCGAGCTCATCGGCTGGGTCGCTCGCGCGAAGGATCGCTCCGATAATCTCAAGGAAGCCAGGTCACTTGCAGACGAGGCGGTCGGTCTTCTGGCTTCTTCAGGTGCGCAGTCTTCCAATCAATATGCAGCGGCCCTAGCTTATCGAGGTACGCTGGATATCCAACTTGGCGAGGCAAGCCAAGGAGCGGCGCAAATCGAACAGGCATTGACCATTGCCCGCGCGTCACCAGAAGGCGATTTAGGCGCTCTCGACACGTTTCTTACAGCTGCATGGTCCCACGCAGGCGAATGGGAAAAGCAACGCGTCCTCTTCGAAGAAACTCTTCCTCGCGCGCTGGCATCGGCCTCCATCAATGGCGAGATCGAGGCGCGGTCAGGGTTAGGGCGGGCACTCGGCGAACTGGGTAAACTTGCTGAAGCCGAGGACCATATTCGGAGGGCCGTCGCGTTGACGGAGTCCACCTATGGACCAGACCACGTTCGCCTTGCACTCCCCTTGTCCGATCTTGGACGCATACTGAGCGATCTTGGGCGCACCGATGAGGCGATATCAATACACCGCCGCGCGCTTGCCTTGTCCACGGACGCGTTCGGTCCGCTCAACTCGTCGACGCTATCCCACCAGAACAACCTAGCCAACGCGTTGTCCAGTGCCAAATCATACGGCGACGCCATCACTCTATACGAGGCAATACTGTCGTCCCGAATCCTGATCTCAGGCGACGATGCATTGGAGGTCGGCGATGTGTACCAGAATCTCGCGGTGAGCCAGGCCCAGGCAGGTCGACCTGAGGACGCGCTTGTCTCCCTTGCCAGGGCGGAGAAGATATTCGATGAAAAACTATCTGCCGGACACCCCCGGCGCGCCTTCCCGGCCCTGACACGCGCTGCCATCATGCTGGACTTACATCGCTATGATGATGCTGAAAGAAATGCGCGAAACGCCTTTGAAGCGCTTTCGCAATCTCTTCCCCAGGGACACTTTGCGACCGAAGTAGCCCGGTGCCGCATTGGAATGTCCCGCCTCGGCCTTGGCGACAGGAAAGGTGCGCATATCCATCTTGCTACTGCACTTATGGCGTTCGAGACACAACCCGCTATTCCTTCCGCTTCTGTTGCATCTTGCAGAGCTGCCGGACGTGAACTCGGCCTGGTGACTCAGCCCTGAGGAATGATGCTTAGTGAAATCACGAGATGGTCGCCCGCAGAATCGACCTGCATGTGGGCCACTGTGCCGGGCGCCAGGCCATTGCCTGAGAATTGTATCAACTGCGGCGTCGCGGCTGCAGCATTCCCCTCATGCTTGTATCCCGCCGCCAGCAGTCCTTCACGCAGGCTTGCGGTCACGGTCGCCGCATCGAGGTCTTGCCACGAGTAGCCCTGAAGCATGTAGCTGGCGTGCTCATCGGATGGCAGCTTCATCCGGCTCGTTTCGAATATCACCATGTCCTGAGGCAGCGGTATATTCTGCGGCAACCAAGCGGGCCTCTCTGACGGCACTTCACGACGCGCCTCGGTTGCGGTCTGGCCCGTCTTGTTTTCCTGAAGCGGCGGCTCCGACATGCCGCAGGCTGTGAGCATGACGGCGCAGGCAGCGAAAATTGCAAAAGGGGTCCTATTCACGTCTTACTGCTCCATGTCTGCTGGATAGAGATTGATGGACACCGCGAGAAAACCGGTCTTCGGGTTCAACTGGATTTCCCCTTTTCGATGCCCTGTGCCACCAAAAATGACGCTGCGAATATGACCGGTCGAATTGTCGTACAGGGTGTATCCGGCGGACTTGTAGGTGGATTTGAGGGCGATGAACGCAGCATCAACATCTCGCCCCGCCGTCGCCTTTCCGCGAAAGGTCGTCATCGTCTCTGATTGCGTGCACGTTTCGATTTTAAACCCGTCCGGAACAGCAATCTCGTCCGGCAGGCGTTCGGCACACACCGAACTGGCTGTTGCAGGTCTGGTATCCAGATCCGGCGCGATGGAATCTGCGCTCGTCTGGCCACACGCCGCCAGTCCGACGGCGAAGGCGATCGCGCACAATGTCCCGCAAGGCATCATTTTGATTGGTCGTAACGGCATTTTTGGCTCCCGTGGACTATATCTCCACCCTCTTCAACGTGCGCAGCAGCCCGGACCCGCCAAAAATTGATGCCTCAACCAATGCCTGTCTCAGGATGATGGCGAACTTCCCTGGCGGATTCCGTCGCTGCATTGCGTATCCATCAGTAACAGCCAACGGCTTTCGCCAAGTCCGCCGGTCAAATTCCGCAAGGCAGGAACGCAGCCATTGGGCATGTTGCTGCGTGTAGAGCTTCATTTCGAACAGGAGAAGACGCCCTTGTCTCTTAGATTAAAAGTTCTCGCTGCAGTCTTCGCACTCTCGTCGAGCTTTAGCGCAAGTGCGGCGCCGCGCACCTATATTGCGCCGGCCGCAGAACGCGATTCTGCCCGCGCTATTGCCGATGCCTACAGGGATCTGTCATCAAAGATTCCGCTGGAACTGTATGATGTCGATGGCCTTGCAGAGAGCCTGGACTATGACGTTGCGGCCGCGGCGAATTTTGTCCGCGAGAAAATAGCTTACGATCCGTATCTCGGCGTGATGCGCGGACCGCAGGGAGCGATTTCCGCTTCGGCAGGCTCCAGCTGGGACCAGGCCGTTCTCCTGGCCGCTCTGATCAACGCCATGGCTGGAGAGGCCATGATCGTGAAGGGTACGCTTGAAAAGAAAGATGCTGAACGCCTCCTGCAGGTCAGTTTCAGCGACCGGGCACCTCTGTCACCTGGCCTCGTGGTTGATGATGTTACAGAAGCACTCAAGCCATTCGTGCCCAAAACACGCTTGGATGAGATCATCGCCGAAGCACGTGAATTGGAAAAGGATGCCGACAAGAATGCCCTCGCAGCCGACCGGGACGTATCTGACCTCGCAAAGAAGCTCTCGGCCAGCCTCAAAACGGCGGGCGTTTCCATCGCGCTGTCCGATGCCGACCTGACAGACCGTCTTGTCGATCAGATCGCCGAGGAATATGTCTGGGTACGCTACCGGAACACGCCCAATGACCCATGGGTCGATGTTCATCCGGCATTCCAGAATGCTGTCACCCCCAAAGTAGAACCTGAAAGCTTTATTGCCGGAACGGTGCCCGATGACAGGCTGCACAAGATAGAAATCCGTCTCGAGATCGAACGCAAGACCGGTGACAAGTATGAGCGCATCAGCATCATGTCGCCTTATCGCCGCCCAGCGGCCAACCTTGCTTTGACGCAGGTCAGCATCGGGATCGCGCCGGACACGGTTCGCAGTGACGGCGAAGCGTCTTTTTTCACTCCGGTCATGAACCAGGCGCCTGCCGAACGCGCGCAGGCATTTACATTGCAGGGTTTGACTGCATCAGCCGAGGACTTGGCTGCCGGACCCGCGATCTTTGCGACGGTCGGATCGAAATATGCCGGGGCGTTGGGCGGATTGAACGCGACGGATGGGAAAACCGACACCGCCCCCAGGCTGAGCGGCGTGATTTTAACGGTGATCCACATATCACCGGGCGGGGCATCGACCAGTGTGGAACGCCGTCTGACGGATTTCCGGCTGGAAACACCTGAATCGCCGAGCCATCTGGTAAGTTTTCAGGGGATCCTAGACGTGAATGTCGGGCGTGAGAACGGCGCGCGTGCCATGAAGGACGTGATGGAATCCACGGCTGACCTGATGAGAACCATACCCTATTTCAAGGCTGTTATCGAAGGGAGAATGACACCAGAGGAGGCCCTCGCCCACCCTGCCTTTTCCGCTGAAAATTCGAAACCTGTTTGGTCAGAGATGCTCGCGGCGGGAAACGCATTCAATCCTGATGTCGCCCCCGCGAAGGAGCTCGTGCGATTTGGCCCCATGGTCTCAATGCAGCGCACGCAGACCGTTGCGGGTGCGATTGGTATTGTCCGAAAAACGATGGACATTTTGGTCGACGAAACGCTGTCTCTGACATTCGCCAATGGCGCAGTCTCAGTCAGCCCGTCGGGCAATCTGGAACAGGGTATACGCGCGACGCTAGCCGAACACGAGCTCGGAGCAGGTTCCAACGAGACCGACTGGAAATTACTGAAGGCTGGTCCGGTTCTCGAAAATGCACAATCGGTTGCGACGTGGAGCAATCAGTCGATTGCGCCCCTGGCATTGCGTGATCGCCTGAATGCCGATTCTGAGTCAGGCACTGTCCTCGTCATGCTCGACGGTGTGGATGAGCCTCTCTGGTGGCGGGTCAATACACAAACGGGACAGACGCTGGGCATGGGGCTGAACGGGGGCCAAGCGACGATCGAAGAGGCCATCATGAAGCGGATCTCCCTTGGCATAGCACTGGGCGGATGGGTGATGAGCGCCCAAAGCTGCGTCGATACCTACAAGGGCAACACGACCATGCAGAATTGCTGTGTGTTGGGAAACACGATGGTCGCAATCGGCACGGCTGGGGCGATGGGCCCGGTGAGTGGTTTCTTCAAACCCGTAGGCCGCGGCCTGGAAGCTGCGATCGGCTACATAGTGACCCAGCTGACGCTTGAAATTGTTTCAGCTCCCTTGGGATCAATTGCCGGGCGTCCGATCGAGCAGGTCTGCAAGAAGGTAACCCAGTGACGGGCGCGGCACAGAAATGTGCGATCCTTAGGCGAGCCATCCGGCGAAAAGCATGGTTTGTCGTGATGGCGCTCCCGGTCTTGGTCTGGGCTCTGCTATATTCTGACGGCCCGGCATGGAGCCAGCTCCCCGACTTGTCCAAACTTGACGGGACATCGGATGTTCCGCCCCTGGAGAGCACGCCGCTTAAGTTCGTGGACGGATTATCCGAAGTCAAACTCATGCTTGTTGGAAGTACCGTCTACAGTTTTGACGTTACCGACACCGCCGACATCTACAAAATATCCGCTGAGGCAGACGAGCCCGTAAGCATCGTCCTGGAAGCCAATACGATTGAGCTCAATGCGCGCAATCAACCGACCGCCCGCACCAAGTTGCTGAGCGACTCCGCACGTGGATTTGGAGACCGAACCGCGAGATTGCCCGTCACGACTTTTCAGCCCGGTCGCATCTATCTTGGACTCGCGCCGCTCAACCCCGTTAATGTCACGCTCAAGGTCGAGCGGATTGATCCAGCGCAGTCTCCTGCATCGCTCCCCGATACGCCAGGCAAGGCCGTGGAAACTAGTAACGATGTCAGCGGCACGGGCAATGGTAAGATGCATTGCATGATCCCTGCCCTTCTGTCGGCTGACAAGATCGCGGATCTGGTCCTTGTCAGCGCGCCGACGAGTTCGGTGGAGATGTATGTCTACTCCCCCAAGGGCGAGCGACTCGAATCGCGCGCGGGAAAGGGTGTTGTCGCGATCTCAGGCATTCGGGCGGACGGCGGTACGGTGTGCGTGAAATCTTCGATACCGTCCGGCACAATCAGTTGGCGGCTCCTGACCGAGCCCAGCCAATATGGCGATGGGCCGATAGAGCCCAATTCAAACCTGAAACTCTCAGCCGGGCCAGGTCTGTCAATCGGCAAGACTTATACGTTGCCTCTTGATGCTCGAGACGAAGACAAATTCAGCTTGTCCAAACTCGCCGGAGAAGATGCGGTTGGTGTGCGCGTCAAAAGCGCAGTGAAAGTGAGACTGTGCCTGAAGGAGACAGATTCGAAAGTTGAATGCCTGGACGGTCAGGACATCAGCCTGGCACCTTTCCGGATCACGAAAGACACTGTCCTGACAATCAACACCCAGTCCACTACCGGCGGACTCTACGAAATTGGTCTGGAACGTTTGTCAGCAAACCCGCTGGACACCGTGTTTGAGCCCAATGCAAGACCTGGTTTCCAGCCGGTGAATGAAGGTGCGTTCCGGATGCAGGGCACACTTTCGGCAAACGACGATACCGACGTGATCGCCTTCAATGCCGGTGACACCGGCCAACTCTGGCGCATCGTTGTACTGGGCGATTCTGTCCGCCAGATTGAGTTGAGCAATGCCATGGGTAAGATAGCCAACATCCGCCGGCATTCAGGAAATACACGAAGACTCGTTACACCGGACGTCTATCTCGAACCCGGTCCGGTGTACATCAGCCTTTACGGGACAAAGGGTGACTACAAAGTCATTGCCAAACCTCTGGGGAGTCCTCGAGCGGATTCCGAACGCGAGCCGAATGAGAGTATGCCGCGACGGCTTTCCATCGGCCAAACCATTACCGGGGTGTCGCCTGATGGCGATGAGGACCGCTATTCCCTGTATTTGCCACGTAATGCCGTCGTCGAAGTCTCACTCGATGTGCCCCCCGGATCCGAATATTACACAACGTTCTCAGCCGCGTCGCAAAACGCTTCTGCCAGCCTCGACCGCCAGGTCATAAAACCCGGCGGCTGGAAGAGGGCCGTTTTGGTCCCGGCCGGCGAGCATGAGCTGAGACTCCAACCACGCACAGGAAGCCCCGCAGAGTACAAACTGACGGCGCGCTACGCTAACCCCTTCCCTGTCACCGCACCGGCGCCCTTGAAACTTGTTGTGGCGCGCGCCGCCGATGTGAGCGCCTATTCCCTGTTCAGGCAGCGTGCGACAGCCGTTCTGAAAATCACCAACACGACACAGGCGCCGGTCACAGGGACACTCGACTTCTGGTTCGCCCGCCCCGGTATCGAAGTCATTCCCTACTCCGTGTCACTGGCCGCCGGCGAGACCCTGACGAAAAGCGTCAGTTTCCTGCTTCCGGATGACATCTACGATGGCGAGCTTCCCGTTTTTGTTGCCGTACGCGCCGAAACCGGCACAGTTCTCGCCAGCACCCGTTACCGACTGAAAGCCGATTCCCGCAATTCGCCGGTCGGCGCATTGCCAGCGCGCCGTGTTCCGTCAGCCATGGCTGGCGGCATCAATGTGGCCCGGACCAGCCTTGGTGCGCGATGGCTCGAAAGTGACGGCATCGGCATTGGCAAGGATGGCGATTATGCAAGCGGCAATCCGGCAGGTGCAGGGAAGCTGCTGACGCTGACGGATGGGTTTATCACCCAAGGAGGAGAGCATGAGGGCGTTCTCTCTAACGGCGGGAAGCGCGTCCTCAGCCCGATACTGGACCTGCCCGGCGACACGGCGATCCCCATAGCCGGAATCGGCATCAATACGCGCCTGGATGCGCCACAAGGCATTCTTGGGTTTGCCATCGATGTTTCAAGCGATGGCAGGAAATGGCGAGAAGTACTGGCAGGTGACCACGAAAAATGGGGACAGACAGCTTATTACCCGTTTCCGGACGGCCCGGCGAACGCTTTGAAAGTCAGGCTGCGAGTCACCCAGCGACGAGGCGGAGAAACAAACCGCGTCTCGCTTAGCGGTTTCGAAGTGATCGCCCTCCCCGGCCACTCGGGCCTCAAAGATCTGAATATTGCAGACAAGGAGCTCGGCGCGCTCGTATCAGGCACCCGCAACATGCGGGTCGACCGGCATCTGCAAATTGACACAACGGGAGCCAAGGTCACGACGTTGCCAGGCAAAGAAGGCAATCCCACGGATTTCAACAATGCCATCACGTTCCGTAACCAGCTGGAAGCGGATGTCGAAGCCATTGAAGCTGTATATCCGGCAAAATTTCCGGATAACAAGTGGCCATTTGCCAGCGCAGCCATTGTCTATGCTTCGGCCTATGGCCCCTTAGGGCCTTTCAATGAGATCGGCCGGTTTGACTTGCCGGAGCAACCACAGCCCGATCAGCGGATCCGGTACGAACTGCCCGAATGGTCATCTGCCCGCGCTGTCAAAATTGAGTACGAACACCCCGAGGGCGCATACTTCCATGCCCCGATGACAATTAAGGTCATTGAACGGCCCGAGGACAACACATACCGGTCGGTTCTCGGCACCTGGGGCGAATTCTCAACAGTCAAAGGCGCGGGAAGACAAGACACCCTCGATATAGCCACGTTGAAACTGGCATTCGTCTCTGTGCGCGGATGGTTAGATCACTTTGTCGGCGCCGTCCTGGGGCATGTCGATTCAGATAAAACCGCGACGGTCACACACAAAGAAAATCGTGTACTGGTGACGGGCGCACCTTTTTCAGATGGCTATGTCGAGTTC
>NZ_JBDNGN010000160.1:0-48652 GCF_041689225.1 Hyphomonas sp.
CAGGCACACCGCCCTCACCCTGTTTCAGGATTGCGAGGATCTGCCCGTCCGTAAATCTCGATTTCTTCATCGTTGTCTCCGTGCTTTATCAAAGCCGAAGAAGTCCAGTTTTCAAGTCACTTAATTTCGGGGATGATTACCCATGGGAAGCACGAGATGGTTCTCAAAACGGCTAACGCCATGGCTGAGTTTTCGTCCATCAAGTGACGGAGCCAGGCAAAACCCTTACGTCTCGTTTTGCGCCCAATACAGACATGCCTGACATCGACCGAGCGATTGATTGTTATGACCAGCCGACACTGGAATGGGTATTCATCAACCTACTCTACAGGTGGAAATCTTGCTCACAAATGATCAAAATTTAAGCCTCTATACGCTCCACGCTCTAGACACTCTGATTGCACAACACTGGCCCCAACCACCCATCAATCGCCTCCGCCACATCCCGCTTCAGATCCGCATACTCCGCCCGGATATAATGCTTGCGCGCCACGCTCGCCGTCTGGCCATGGTTATGCCAGATGTCCAGCCAGCGTTCGTCGACCCCGGCATCAATAAGGTGCGTCTTCATCGTGCGACGCAGGTCACGCGGATTCCAGTCCGGGAATTTGAGCTGTTTGTTCAACCGCTTCGCGCCGCGTGAAATGGCGGGGATAGTCAGCGGCTCCGCTGGATCGCGAGGATTGGACAGGAGGTATGGTGAGCGCGGGTGCGCCAGCTCAAGACACCGCGCGACGAGCGGGGCAGCGGTCCTGGTAATCGGTAGCTGATGCGACTTGCCGTTCTTGGTCTCCGGCAAGACCAGCCACCCATCCCGCCAGTTGGCGGCGAGGCTCATGCTCACTTCCGTCACGCGCAGTCCGCCCATGGCGATCATCAGTTTCAAAACGCGGTGCGTGGGATGGTTCTCGTCCAGCGCGTGCCAAAGCGTCTTCAGTTCGTCGTTAGAGAGATACCGGTCGCCCGGTTTGCCCTTGGGAACCGTCGGCAGCTGCTCGGCGATGTTGTAGGTAATCCCATAGTCCCGCGCGCCACCGCGATAACCGTAGCGGTTCTTCACCGCCCATTTCCAGGCCGTCACGATGTAGGAACGAAGATGCGGCGCATAGTTCGGACTTCGGGCGTAGCTTTCTGCCATCCAGGCCTGCAGGTCATGGATCGTCACGTCCCCGGCGCGCGGCATGGCGCCATGACGCTCCACCAAGAATGGCAGCAAGGCATACTTGCCGTCTATCAGCGTGCCCTTGATGCGCCCATAGGATTTCACACCCCGGGCTTTCATATCGGCAACGTAGTCGGCAAAAAAGTTGGCGGCAGACGCCGACACGGCATCGGCCACCTCCTCCGCTCGTGCGGCCGAGGTCGGCGCCAACGAACGCATCTCCCTGAATTCTCCGGCGCGCATCCTCGCTTCTCGGAGGCCGATCTCTGGATAGGCGCCAATGCGGACCCGCACCGTCTTGCCGCTCAGCTTTCGCACAGCCGAAAATGTCTTTGCGCCGGTCTTGGCCACACGCACTTTCAGGCAGGATTCGATCGTGTCGGAATAGTCTCCGGCGTCGGTCACAGCCGAAAGCCAAGTGTCCGTAAGGCGCAGTTTTGCCATGAGTTTTTGGTCTCCGGTTACCGTATGGTTACCACGGAGCCATTTGTGAGCAAAGTCTAACTTTTGTCCATTTATAATACATTGTTTTAATTGATTTTTTGGTGACCCCGGCGCGATTCGAACGCGCGACCTACAGATTAGGAATCTGTTGCTCTATCCTGCTGAGCTACGGGATCACTGGGGCAGGCTATACGGCATGACGGGGCGGGATTGAAGCCTTTGTGGTGGTTTTCGGGGCGTGGCGGCGTGCTATGACGGGGCGGGGCAGCGGCGCGGGGCCCGTGCCAGCGCGGGAGGGCCGGGGCGTGGCGTGGGGGTGGCAAGGCCTGCTGATGGCACTCGCGGCGCTGGCCGCCTGCAGCGCGCCAGACCCGCTGGCCGATACCCAGCTTGGCGAACATGGCCGCGTGGTGCGCGTGATTGATGGCGACGAGATGGTGCTGGACACCGGGCAGGGCGTGCGCCTGGTCGGGATCGAGGCACCGGCCGGGCCCTACAAGGACCGTGAGGGGGCGCCTTTCTTAAAGGAGTCGCGGCGGATGCTGGAGGACATGGCGCTGGGGCGCGAGATGCAGCTGTTCTATGCCGGGCTGACGCGCGACCGCTATGACCGGGCGCTGGCGCATGTGATGACGACGGACGCGCTAGGGCCGGACCTGTGGCTGAACCGGGAGATGGTGGAACGCGGCGGGGCGCGGGTGTATCCGGATATGGCGGGAGCCAATGACCTGCTGCTGGCGCCGGAGGCCGAGGCGCGGGCAGCGGGACGAGGCCTCTGGGGAACGGTAGCGTACCGGATTTCGGCGGCAACGGACCTGCCGGAGCCGTTCGAGCGGTTCCAGCTGGTCGAGGGGATGGTGGGCGCGCGGCTGAGCACCGAGGAGCAGGGCGCGTCCTGCGAACTGGGCTTCGCCGGATCGGCGCTGACACCGGAAATCAAGCGGAGTGCCGCGGCGCTGTACCAGGTGCAGGCGGGCACGCCGGTGCGGGCGGCGGCTATGTCTGCTGGAAATCGGCCACACGCTGAACCTGGAGACGTTGGCAGGCGATTAGGCGGCGGGCATTCACAAGCGACGTGGTTTGCCCGATACAGGGGAAACGCATCCAGTCTGGAGACACGCAATGTTGGGCACTTATATCCTGATCGGCCTTGGGGTCCTGATCCTCGGCGCGGCGGTTCTGATCTACAACCGCCTCGTCGCGAAGCGCCAGATGGTCAAGAATGGCTGGGCGGATATCGATGTGCAGCTGAAACGCCGGACCGACCTGATCCCGCGCCTTGTCGACACCGTGAAGGGCTATGCGGCGCACGAGAACACATTGTTCGAGGATGTCGTGGCCAAGCGCGGCGAAGCGCTGGCGGCGGGCGACGACCCGCAGGCGCGCGGGGCTGCCGAATCGGCCCTGTCACGGCCTGTGGCCCGGCTGGTGGCGGTGGCCGAGGCCTATCCGGACCTCAAGGCGAACCAGAACTTTCTCGACCTGCAGAAGGAGCTGTCCGACACCGAGAGCAAGATCGAGATGGCGCGGCGCTTCTTCAATGGGGCGGTGCGCGAACTGAACACGGCCGTTGAGAGTTTCCCGGCCAATCTGATGGCCGGCCTGTTCGGCTTCCGGACGAGCGCCTTCTTCGAGATCGAGACAGCCGACCGCGCCCTGCCCTCGGTCGACTTCAAGGAGGAATAGGCTGTGCTGATGCGCCCCCTGCTCGCGCTGTTCGTCGCGCTCAACCTGGCGATGGGCGCCATCGCCGAGGAGCGGATCAACCGGTTCGACGTGGACATCACTGTCCAGACCAATGGCGATATCGTGGTCAGCGAAACGCTGGCTGTCACATCGGAAGGCTATCAGATACGGCGCGGGATCCTGCGTGACCTGCCCCGCTATTATGACGATGACGGCGCCAAGCTGCCTTATGATTACAAGACCATGCAGGTGACGCGGGACGGGGCTCGCGAGCCCTATTCCACCGAAACCGATGGCAATGCGCTGATCGTCCGGATCGGGTCTGCCGATGTGTTCCTCGAGAACGGCCAGCATACTTACGAAATCACGTACCGGGTGAAAAACCAGGTGCGCTATTTTGCCGATCATGACGAGGTCTACTGGAACGCGACGGGCAATTACTGGGACTTCCCGATTGATTCCGCGACCGCCACGATCACCCTGCCGCAAGGCGCGCGGGTGACGGCGTTTGACGCCTATACGGGCGGGCTGGGCACAGCCGGAAACGATTTCGCGCACCAGTCGAGCGGTGACAGCCATGTGTTCACGACAACCCGGGTGCTGCAATCGGGTGAGGGCCTGACCGTCGCCATGGGCGTCGAGAAAGGCCTGATCGATCCGCCGTCGAGCGCAGACGAGACGCGCCGCTGGTGGCAGCGCAATGGCTCGTTGGCGATCCTGCTCGCGTCACTGCTGGGGGTGTTCGGTTTCTCGTGGCGCAATTTCAACAGGGTCGGGCGCGACCCGGTGAAGGGGCCGGTGTTCCCGCGCTACGCACCGCCGGAAGGCTATTCGCCTGCGGGCGTCCACTATATCTATTACCGCTCGCTGGCAGGTCACAAGGCGCTGATTGCCACCCTGATGAACCTGGCCGTGAAGGGGCATTTGAAAATCGAGGCGGGCAAGAAAGAACAAACCACGCTGACGCGAACGCCGGAGACGGAAAAACCTGCCACGCTGAAGCCCGAAGACCAGAAACTGGAAGCCGGACTTTTCAGCCACGACAACGCGCTGACGCTGGGCAAGAAATACGATGCGACGTTCACGGCGGCTTACACGAAATTCCGGAAGTCGCTGTGGCGCGCCTATGGCGCCAAGTATTTCAAATGGAATATCGGTTACTCCATTCTCGCGCTGCTGCTATCGGGCGGTGCTGTGGCGCTGGCGATCACGCAGGCGACGCAGTGGTCGTGGTGGCATACGGCCGTGGTTATATCGCTGGCGGCACTGAATGGCTGGTTCATGTACCTGATGCCGGCGCCGACGCGGAAGGGCCAGGCCGTTCGCACCGAGATAGAAGGTTTCAAACTGTATATGGAGGCCGCCGAGAAGCTGCAGCTGAACACCGTCGAAGTCGGCAGCGAAGCGCCGCCGCCCATGACGACCGAACGGTATGAAACCTTCCTGCCTTATGCCGTGGCGCTGGGCGTGGAAAAGCCGTGGACGAAGCATTTCGAACGGCTGATCCCGGAAGAGGCCGCCGCCTACAATCCCGGCTGGACCAACATGTCGTCGGGCGGTTTCCGTAATATCGGCGAGATGACCAACGGCATTGTCAGCAGGATGAGTTCGGGTGTCGCGACCTCGTTGCCGCAAAGCTCCAGTTCGTCGGGTTCGGGTGGCGGTGGATCCTCGGGCGGCGGCGGCGGCGGCGGTGGCGGCGGCGGCTGGTAGCCTCAAGCGTTCGGGATGAGGCCGGAGGCGACGGGATCGCCGGTGATCTTCTCGAGCGCACGGCGCAGCTTGCCGAGCGCCTGGAACTCGATCTGGCGGACACGTTCCTTCGAGATGCCAAGTTCCAGGCCTATCGATTCCAGCGTGACGGACTCCTCGCACAAGCGCCGCTGCCGGATGATATGCGTCTCGCGTTCGTTCAGGGCCTTCAGCGCATCGGCGATCCATTCCTTGCGGCGATCACCATCGCGCCGGGCCATGACCTGCTCTTCCGGGATCGCGGACTCGTCGACGATAAGATCCTGCCACTGGCCCTCGCCATCCGTCGCCAGCGGCGCGTTGAGCGAGCGGTCGGACGCGGACAGGCGTGAGGCCATGGATTCGACATCGCGCATGGGCACGCCGAGATGCTCTGACACCCAGGCCATGTTTGTCCGGGTCATCACGCCATCATCCGTATCGTCGATCTGGGCGCGCAGGCGGCGGAGATTGAAGAACAGGGATTTCTGGGCCGCTGTCGTGCCGGTGCGGACAATCGACCAGTTTCGCAGAACATAGTCCTGGATGGCGGCGCGGATCCACCAGGTGGCATAGGTGGAGAAACGGACTTCACGCTTCGGCTCGAACCGGGCCGCTGCCTGCATCAGGCCGACATTGCCTTCAGAAATGAGGTCGGCCATTGGCAGGCCGTAATTGCGGAAGCGCGTCGCAATCGACACGACGAGACGCATATAGGCGGTGGTCAGTTCGTGCAGGGCGGCTTCGTCTTCCTGTTCGCGCCAGCGGCGCGCAAGGTCGAGCTCATGCGCCTGTTCAAGCATGGGGGCTTTCATCGCCATCTTGACGAAGCGACGGTCGGCGGGGCCGTTCGAATCATAGGCGCTGGCCATATCTCACTCTCCTGCTGGATAACCTGTCTACGCGGCGCGGCGCCGGATGGATCAGGCGCGGCGACGGTTTTTCACCCGGCAGGCCCGATCACCCCGCCGCAGACCTTGACCCGGATAGCGACGCGGGCTTAAGATTTTTCTGGAACAATTCCAGAACGGAAAGCCCCTGACCCATGCCTGACAGCGCCCTGACCGAGCTGACAGATGCCAGCATGCCGCAGACGCGGGCGGGCGAGATTGCGCGCGGCACGCTGCGCCTGCTGGCGGGGCATGGCTATTTCGGCGTGACCGAAATGACCCTGGCGAACAATCGCCGGGCGGATATTGCCGCCGTCGGCCCGGCCGGCGAGATTGCCATGGTGGAGATCAAATCCTCGGTGGCCGATTTCCGGGCTGATTCGAAATGGCCGGACTACATGCCGTTTTGCGACCGGTTCTATTTCGCCGTGATGGCGGACTTCCCGCAGGACTTGCTCCCGGAGGCGGCGGGCCTGATCGTGGCCGATGCCTTTGGCGGGGCCGTGATACGGGAGGCCATACCCGACAAGCTGGCGGGGGCGCGGCGCAAGGCCGTGATCCTGCGCTTCGCCCGGCTGGCCGCAGGCCGCCTGCAGGCCGGGCAGGATGCGGGCTGGACGGCGGCACAAGTCTCGCATACCTGACGCCTGATATGAGCCACGCCTATCCCCTTGCCCGCAATATCACCGAAGCGCTGGACCTCGGCGCCAAGGCTGCGCGCACGCGCGCCGATGCCGAGGCCATCGCGGGCGGCCTGAAAGTGGACTCGCTGCATACCGAATGGCTGAACCTGAGCGAGGCCGACGCCGACGTGCAGATGGTGGCCAATGCGGGCGGCATCGCGCACGGGTTCCTGCAACGCTATGAGGACGACAAGGGCGCGCCTGTGGTGGCGGTGACCTATTGGCGGCTGGTCGACGCGGCGAACGCGAAAAAGGCTGCGAAAGCGCCCAAGCCCGAACCGGCGCCGGAACCGACAGACGCCGACCATACCGACGATCTCTATTTCCGCTCCGGCCGGACCAAGCCGTCGCGGCGCAAGCGCTGGGTCGACCCGCGCCAGATGGACCTGTTTATCGAGGCGGAAGAGGCCTAGGCCTCGACGAGGCTCCAACCGCCCTTGCCGGTGAGCTTGCGGACGATCAGGTAGAGCAGCAGGCCGACCGGGCCCAGCATCAACGTGAAGAAGAGGCATGGCACGAGCGCCAGGTGCGGCACGCCGCGACGCCGGGCATCGCGCGCCTGCCACGCACCGACAAAGAGATCGAACACGAGATAGTGCGACCAGCCGACCAGGATGCCGAGCGGATGGGAGAAGAGCTGTGACACGCCCGCAGCGCTGTTGAAGCTACCGCCTTCGGCGCCCATGCCGAAGCCCAGCGTCATGACCATCACCACGATGTAGAACACGCCGAGGCCAAGCGGATAGAGGCCGGAATGGACGAGCGTCTGCGTGATGCTCGCGCGTGGCAGCACGGCCAGCAGGAGCCAGGCCGGCATGACGCTGAGATTGATGATCGAATACAGGGTTTCGTAGTTCATGCTTGTCCCCTCCCTTTTGCGCCATCCTGACGCGGCGGGGACGCGGGCGCAAGGCATTCCCGCCTGCACGTGCGGCGCCTCTGGCGGGCGCTTTCGGGGGCGTACGGATTTTCAGGGCTGGGGGATGGGTCAGGTGTGCGGCAGGGGGAGGCATTCCACGCGTGCGCGGTCCCGGCACATGCAGGGATCTCGTGCGGCAAGCCCGGACTGAACGGAGAGAGATCCCGGCGTCCGCTGGGAATACGGAAATGTTGCGTCATCGCCGCTGAGGGCGCGGGCCAACCGAACCGATACCGGCGCACGGACATTTGCTGCATCCGGCGCATCCTCGACCCAGCGGACATGGACATTGCCATATTGGTCTGCCGCGTTCAGCAGGCCCCGGCCCGTGACCTGCCGCCAGCGCTCGATCGCGCGCAACTGCCACCAGCACCATGGCCAGAACAGGACCATGACATGGGCATAGAGATGAGCGTAGAGCGGGTTCATGCCGCCCATTATACTCCGGGACCGGAGGTGTGGGATAAGTTTGCCGCCGGGCGTGCGGTGGCGGCAGAATACAGACCACCAAGACGCGGATACGCAACCGGGACTATATCAATCCCGGTGCGAACTGGACAAACACTTACGCACCATAGGCCAGGAGCATTGCGGCTGCCGGTATCCGACCGATGTTCCGAGCAAACATGAGCGCGACACCAAACACGACTGCGATCGTCAGCATCACCGGAATGTCAAACCGCAAAAACTGATCAGAGATCGGAATCGGCGTTATCAGGCTGGCGATCCCAAAAATACCGAGAATGTTGAAGATATTGGACCCGACGATGTTTCCGAGCGCGACATCGGTCTTGCCGCGATACGCCGCGAGGACGGATGTTGCGAGTTCCGGCAGGCTGGTGCCGACGGCGACAATGGTCAGGCCGATGACAGCCTCGGATATCCCGGACTGCCGGGCAATGGCGCTAGCGCCGTCAACCAGCCAACCGGCTCCGAAGAAAAGAACGACAAATCCGCCGAGCAAGCTCAAAATGGCGATCGGGATTTTTCCCGCCGGGGCGCCAATTTCAGGCTCCGCGACGGTGTTTGGCGCGGCACGCTCCTGAAAGTAGGCGAACAATAGATACGCGATCAAGGCGACGACGAGGGCACCACCAGCCAGACGGGACACAAGGCCAAATGCGGCAAGCATAAGCAGCACCAGAGAAGCCGCTATCATCACAAGCGCATCGCGCTTCACCGACCGGCTCCAACCTGCCGGAGGGCGCACAAAGGCAGCCAATGCCACAATCAGAATGACATTGGCGATGTTCGACCCGACGACGTTGCCAATGGCGATTCCCGGCTGGCCGCCCAAGGCCGCCTTCACGGAGACCAGCAGCTCTGGCAAGGATGTGCCGAACCCGACAATGGTCAAGCCAATCAACAGTTCGGAGATGCAGACATTTCGTGAGATCGTCACGGCGCCCCGCAACAGAAGCTCTCCACCGAAGAAAAGACCACACAAGCCAGCCGCAATCAGAAATAGTTCGAAACCCATGATCAACCTCATTTGGACGGCGTTCATGTCGTTCCAGATCTTGTTCGAATTGTGTTTTTGTAATCCGTAGACTGAGCGAATATTTCTAGAAACCGGTTTTGAAACGGACCGGTGAGATACATGTCCCTCACGCCATGGCCGTGGGCAGGGATTCGTAGGCGTCCTGCATATCGGCGCAGCCGAGCGCGACGTCGCCGGGCGGGTCGGACTAATAGTCGGAGAGAGGCCCCTCCGCCCGGCAGGCGGGCGAAGGGGCGAGTTGGATCAGGCAGACGGCAGGCGCTGTGCGTACTCGGCCTTGCGGGCCCGCCAGTCATCCCAGAAGGGTGTCGGCTCTGTGCCGCGGGCGCGGGCGAAGAGGATATCGAGATGGGTGTGCCAGCCGGCACTGACATTGAGCAGCGTCTCGCGATTCGGAACGCGGCGGTGGATGAGCGTGAGCAGGACGTCTTCCCCCTGGGGTTCGAGCGTGAAGGACACCTCGCTCTGCTCGCCCCATGTGATGACGAGCTGGCGCGGCGCGTCGACCGTCACGATACGGCATTTCATGCTGTGCTCGGCCTTGAAGCCCTCCGGCCGTGCGCCGGGCGGTTGGGTGAGCGTGTCGTTGCGCCATGTGAATTCGAAGGGGGCGCCCGGGGTGAGGTCCATCTCGCCGGAGGCCAGCCATTGCTTGCGCAGATCGCTGTCGGTGAGCCAGTCCCAGCAACGTTCGATCGGGCCGGGCAGCAGGCGCTGGAGTTTCAGCGTGGCAGGTTCGATCAGCGCGCCATAGGGGTCGAGTTTCGTCAGGGGAGCCATTCTACTTTCCTTTCGGCCTGGACGTTTGGGTGGCGGGAGGCGTTTCGCGCATCAGGCGTTCGAGATCGTCAAGGCGGCCGGTCCAGAAGCGCTGGTAGAAGCCGAGCCATTCACTGGCGCTGGCCAAAGGGCCGGGTTCGAGCCGGCAGATGTGCGTGCGACCGCGCACCTGGCGGCGGATCAGCCCGGCTTTTTCGAGTGACTTGATGTGTTTCGAGGCGGCCGCGAGCGACATCGCGAACGGTTCGGCGAGCTGGCTGACCGTCTGTTCGCCATTGGCCAGCTGGCGCAGCATATGCCTGCGGGTCGCGTCGCCGAGGGCGTGAAAGACAGTGTCGAGCTGGAGTGTCTGTTGTTCAACCATGTGGTTTAATATGATGGCGGCGCGCAATAGTCAACCGATCAGTTGAATGATCTTGCGGGGCCGCGGCACTTGCCTCATGGTGATGTCTTGCGCCGGGCGGGCAATCGGGCTGGAGTAAGGGATGGACACGCCTCCCGAACCTGCCCCGATACCTAAGCCCACACCGCCGAAACACTTGTCGAAACGCGAGCTTTACACGCTGTCGGCGGCGACCGCCGTGGTGACGGCGAACGCCTATTACATTCACCCGATCATCGCGGTGGTGGCCGATGATTTCGGCGTCAGCCATGCGATGATCGGCATGGTGCCGGCCTTCAACCAGATCGCGCTGGCGCTGGGCATCCTGTTGCTGCTGCCGCTGGGCGACTGGATGAGCAACCGGCGGCTGACATCGATCTTTGTGGCGGCGCAGTTCATGTCCATCGCCGTGATGGCGCTGGCGCAGGATTACTGGCTGTTCGTGACCGGCTCGACCGTGCTCGGCTTCTTCACCATCGCGCCCTATTTGTTGCCGACCTATGTGTCGAAACGCGTGGCGCCGGGCGAGCTTGGCAAGGCGACGGCGATCATCACAACGGGCATCATTGCCGGCATATTGCTGGCGCGCGCGGGCGCCGGCGTGATGGGGCAGTATTTCGGCTGGCGCAGCGTGTATTTCGTGGCCGCGGCGCTGATGCTGGCGGTGAGCGTGGCGCTGCCCCTGATCATGGAGAAGCGCGATTCGCGCACCGTCGCTGCACCGGGCCAGAGCTATGCCGGGCTGCTCCTATCGATCGGGCCGATCATTCGCCAGAATCCCGAAATCCTGCTGTCGGGTACGATCCAGGCGCTCGGCTTCGGCATATTCCTGTCGATCTGGATGGGCCTCGGCCTGCACCTGACCAGCCCGGAGATGGGCTATGGCGTGGACGTGGTCGGCTACCTTGCCCTGTTCGCGGTCTTCAACCTGTTCACCACGCCGCGCCTAGGCGCATGGGCCGACAGGGTGGGCCCGCGCAGGGCACGGCTGACGGTTGCCTCGACGCAATTGTTCGGCGTGGCGATGTTGTTCTTTTTCGGGGGCAGCCTGTGGCTGTTGATGATCCCGATCGTGATCATGAATGTCGGCGGGCCGCTGATCGATATCTGCAACCGCATGACTTTCCTCAACAAGGCACCCGAGATCCGCACGCGCCTGATGACCGTTTACATCGTGATGATGTTCATTGGCGGCGGCGCGGCGAGCTGGGCCGGGACGACGGCCTATGACCTCGCCGGGTGGCATGGCAACGCGATCCTGGCGCTGTGCATGTCCGTCTGCCTGTGGACGCTGAGCTTCCTGAGCGTGCGGGGAACGAAGAAGGGCGCAAGGGCGTGACGCCGCTGGCGGGCCGCTTGCTGGCGCTTGCCACCCAGACGGTCGACGCGGGCGCGCGGATCATCTTCATTGCCGGGCCGCAGGGCGTCGGCAAGTCGACCGCCATGGCGGCGTTGACGGCGGCGATTCCGGGGTCGGTCGCGCTGGCGCTGGATGACTTCTACCTGACCAGGGCCGAGCGGGAGGCGCTTGCCCGCGACGTCCATCCCCTGTTCGCAACGCGCGGGCCGCCGGGCACGCATGGCATTGCCCTGCTGATCGAGACACTGACGCGCCTGATGGCGGCCGGACCGGATGAGAACATTCGTGTCCCGGTCTTTGACAAGGCGGCTGATGAGCGGCGGGCGCCGGTCGACTGGACCATTGTGCAGGGCGCGCCGCGCGTGATCTTCGTGGAGGGCTGGCTATTGGGCGTGGAGGCAGACCCGGCAGCGGCTGAGGCCCCGCCGCTCAATGCGGTCGAGGCCAGCGATGCCGACGGCACGTGGCGGGCCTACCAGGAGGCGCAACTGGCCGGGCCGTATGCCCGCCTCTGGGACATGGCCGATGCGTTTATCTATCTCGACGCGCCCGGCTTTGCGGCGGTGCACGACTGGCGGATCGAACAGGAAGAAACGACGCGGGGCCTTGCGCCCGGCACGCTGGGCGCGGCCCGACGCGACTGGGTCGCCGGTTTCATCCTGCACTACCAGCGGCTGACCGAACGCCTGCTGGCCGGACACAGACGGCCCGGCGAGGCGATTGCCGTGGACCGTTTCCGGCAACCGCTGTGAACGGGGGTGTCTAAACCCGCGTCTTGACGGCCTCTGCAACCGCTTCGGCGGTGATGCCGAAATGCTTGTAGAGTTCCTTGTACGGCGCGCTGGCGCCGAAGCCGTGCATGCCGACAAAGCCGCCATCATGGCCGATCCAGCGGTCCCAGCCGAAGCGGACGCCGGCTTCGACCGCCACGCGCGGCACGTCGCCGCCGAGGGTGGCCTGCTGGTATTTCGCGTCCTGCGCTTCGAACAGTTCCATGCACGGCATCGAGACGACGCGGACCTTCACGCCGTCTTTCGCGAGCTGGTCCTGCGCCGCGAGGGCGATCTCGACTTCCGAACCGGTGGCGATGATGACCGCTTGCGCCTTGCCCTTGCAGTCTGACAGGACATAGCCGCCCTTGGCCGAGAGGTTTTCGTCCGTGTGCGTGGTGCGGGCGGGTTTCAGGCCCTGGCGGGTGAGGGCCATCGTGGCGGGGCCTGTCGCATTCTCGAGCGCGAGTTCCCAGCATTCAGCGGTTTCGACACCGTCAGCCGGGCGGAAGACATGCATGTTCGGCATGGCGCGCAGGCTGGCGACCTGTTCGACCGGCTGGTGGGTCGGGCCGTCCTCGCCGAGGCCGATGGAATCATGGGTCATTACGTGGATGACGCGCGTGCCCATCAGGGCGCCGAGGCGGATCGCGGCGCGGCTGTAATCGGCGAAGACGAGGAAGGTGCCGGAATAGGGAATGATGCCGCCATGCAGCGACATGCCGTTCATCGCGGCGGCCATGGCATGTTCGCGCACGCCGTAATGGATGTAACGGCCGCCCCATGTGTCGGGGGTGAGGGCCGTGGTGTGCGAGGTCTGGGTATTGTTCGAGCCGGTAAGATCAGCCGAGCCGCCGATCATTTCGGGCACGAGGCCGGTGATGACTTCCAGCGCGGCACCGCTCCACTGGCGGGTGGCCTTGGTCTCGCCGCCTTCGGCAACGGCTTTCTTGTGCTTGATCAGCGCCTTGCCGAGATTTTTCGGCAGGCGGCCGGCGATGGCGACGTTGAACTCAGCCTTTTTCGGGGAGGCGGTGAGGCGTTTCTTCCAGGCGTCGCGCTCGGGCTTGCCGCGCGCGCCGGCTTTCGCCCAGGCGGTTTCGATCGCGGCGGGCACCTCAAAGGGGGCGTGGGGCCAGTCGATATTCTTGCGGATGCCGGCAATCTCGTCGGGACCATAGGGGCCGCCATGCGCCTTGCCGGTGCCGGCGAGCTTGGGCGCGCCGAAGCCGATAATGGTTTTGACGGCGAGGAAGACAGGCTTTTTCTGGGTCTGGGCCCATTTCAGCGCGGCGGTGACGTCTTTCTCGTCATGGCCATCAACCTTGCGGGTGACCCAGCCTGAGGCCTCGAAGCGGGCGCACTGGTCTGTATTGTCCGACAGGCCGATATCGCCGTCGATGGTGACGTGGTTGTCGTCGAAGAGGACGATCAGGCGGTTAAGCTTCAGATGGCCGGCGAGCGTGATCGCTTCCTGGCTGACGCCCTCCATAAGGCAACCGTCGCCTGCGATCACATAGGTCTTGTGGTCGACAAGGTCATCGCCGAAGCGGGCGTTGAGGTGGCGTTCAGCGATGGCCATGCCGACGGCGGTGGCGATGCCCTGGCCGAGCGGGCCGGTCGTGGTTTCGACGCCAACTGTGTGGAAATTCTCAGGGTGCCCGGGCGTTGACGCGCCCAACTGGCGGAAATTGCGGATATCGTCGCGGCTGACGGCTTTGTAACCCGTGAGGTGGAGCAGCGAATAGACCAGCATCGAGCCGTGTCCGGCGGACAGCACGAACCGGTCGCGGTCGGCCCATGTCGGATCGGTGGGGTCGTATTTGAGGAATTTTCGGAACAGGACCGTGGCCGCATCAGCCATGCCAAGCGGCAATCCGACATGGCCAGACTTGGCCGCCTCTACCGCATCCATAGACAGGGCGCGTATGGCATTCGCCATATCCCGGTTCGTCACAGCCATTCTGCTATCTCCAAAAGTCTTCAAACGTCGTAGGCCAGACTCCCGCGACAACGTCAAGCCGCTTGGCGGATGGCTGCAATACCGTTAGTTTATTGATGATATGACCGACCTTGACCCATCTGCCCGCCGTCTCGATGCGGCCCTGACGCGCCTCGAGGGCGCGCTCGACTCGCTCATGTCGAGAACCGGCGACCCTGCGGTGATGCGCGCGGAACTGGCCGCACTGGCTGAAGACCGCGCCCGAATGGCCGAAGAGCTGGACGGATCACTCGCCCGCGAGGAGGAATTGCAGGCCCTGGCCGACGAGGCGAGCGAGGCCCTTGGCGCCGCCATCGAAGAGGTCCGCGCGGCCCTCGGCAAGGATGGCGGACACGTACAGGAAGAGCCGGTATAGATGGCAAAAGCGGACATTTCCCTGCGCGGCCGGGCCTATTCCGTCGCTTGCGCACCCGGGCAGGAGACCCGTATCCAAAAGCTGTCGGAGCAGCTGAACGCACGGGTCGACCAGATTGCCGGCGCGGTCGGCGATATTGGCGAGGAACGCCTGCTGCTGATTGCGGCGCTGGCCCTGCTGGACGAGCTGGACGCCTCGCGAAAGGCCATTCCCGGCGTCGCCGAGACGGAGAAAAAAGTGGCCGACGTGCTGTCGAAAGCCGCCGACCGCATCGAAGCCCTCGCCGCGCGGATCGAGGACGGACACTGATACAGGCGGCGCGGCGCGACCCTTTGCGCATGGCCGTTTGGGGCTGCCGGGTCCATATAGATCGCTGACACAGCCGGAAAGGCGCCACATATGCAACTCTTCCTGTCTATCGCCTTCTATGTCGGTATTGCCGTCCTCGTGATCGTTCTGGGCCTTGGCATCGCCAACCTCGCCCGGACGGACGAGAATCAGGCGAGCCGTTCCAACAAGCTGATGCGCCTGCGCGTCTTCGTGCAGGCCGTCGTGATCGCGATCCTGGTGGCGCTCGGCGCGCTGGCCGGGGCGTTCAAGATCGGATTCTAGGAGGCCGCTGATGGTCAAGCTCGACAAGATTTACACCAAGACCGGCGACAAGGGCAAAACCCGCCTGTCGACCGGCGAGCCGCTGGACAAGTGGCATCCGCGCGTCGCGGCCTATGGCACGGTGGACGAGGTGAACGCGGCGCTGGGCGTGGCCGCGCTACATGCCGAGGGCGACATGCTGGCGGCGCTGCGCCGGGTGCAGAATGACCTGTTCGATCTTGGCGCCGACCTCGCGACGCCGGACCGGGGCGACAAGCTGGAATGGACGCCGCTGCGCATTGTCGAGTCGCAGGTCAAACGCCTCGAGACCGAGATCGACGCGATGAACGTCAATATCGCCCCCTTGGACAGTTTCATCCTGCCGGGGGGCAGCCCGCTCGCCGCGCAGCTGCATGTTGCCCGCACCCTGTGCCGCCGCGCCGAGCGCCAGATCGCCGAGCTGTCCGGCATGGACGACGAAATGGTGAGCCCCGAGGCGCTGGCCTATGCCAACCGCTTGTCGGACTGGCTGTTCGTGATCGGCCGCGTGGCGAACAATAATGGCAAGGATGACATCAAATGGGTGCCGGGAGCGAACAGGTAGGGGAGCAACCCTTTTAGATGGCTACGCTGCTTTCGGCGTTAAAAATGGCATCATTGGAGGACATCAAATTTCGATCCCCGCCACGGTCTCTGCCGGTAGAACAACACGAAGGCAGTTAAGTCCCACTTCACGAGCGCGAAGCAACGCGTTTATTCCAGAAAGCTAAATCTCGGTGCGTTTATGCTAGCGTACTCGGAATTGAACACGAAGTTCGAAAGCAACCATTCCGCTTCGCCCGATCTACAACAATCGATCCGGTTATAAATCCAAGCGTTTCCGCCAATGAACGCGTAAGCGTAATATTGCTTCAATGAGTTTCCAGACGCAACGACCCCGATAGTTTCTGTCCAACGTTTCTGGGAACGGCTTTCACGTGATTCATAGACGCGTATTGCTGCTTCGTTCTGAGGATTGTTCAGGCCCATCCCTTCAAAAGCATCACGCAGACTCGACATTCCATCGGTCTCGATGTCGCGAAGCAGATCAGACACATAGCCGTCTGGATCGCTCGTTGTCACCAAGTTCAAATTAGACTGGGCCAAAGAATGACTTGGAAAAAGCAAAAAGCACAGCCGCTGAGAAAGACAGGGCCACCAAACAATTGCGTGCGTAAGAAATCACAGCGAACACCCCTTCAATTCGCTGACATTTATTCCTCAAAAAGAACATTAAAGGGGGGCCAAAACGATCAACGTTTTATCGGGCATTCCTCTTGCGCAATGATTGCCCGAAGTGGTGTCCACCTTTAATCATCAGTAGTGATAACCCTACTTCCGCATCGCCGCGCGCGTATCGGCCATCAGGGCGAAGAGGCCGAGGACGGGGGTGACCACGCCGTCGCCGCGATATTCCCGGTAGAGACTATCGACATTGACGGCGATACGTTCGGCGTCGCCCCAATTGGCGAAGTCACCGAGCGCGATATCGAGCGCGGCTTCGCGCACTTGCATCCCGACATCGAACCGCTTGCGGGCCTCGGCATCGATATAGTTCAGATAATCCGCGACGCGGCGGACGCCCGCCTTGTCCGTGATCGGACCATGACCCGGGACGATGACATCGACATCCATGCCGCAAATCTTGTCACAGGCGCGGATCCAGTTGGCGACGGGGCCGGCCCACATCAGCGGCGTTCCATCGATGAACAGGATGTCGCCGGTGAACACGGCGCGGTCTGACGGGACGTGCACGAGCACGTCGCCGGCCGTATGCGCCGGGCCGACCTCGATCAGTTCCACGGCCTTGTCGCCGACCTTGAGATCGAGCTGGCCGGAGAAGGTACGTGTCGGGGCGCGCTCCTCGACGCCGGCAAAGTCGAACATGCCGAAAATCTCGGAAAAATAGGCGCCAGCCGCGCCCATCTCCGGCGCCATTTTCAGCAATTGCGCGAGCAGGGCTGGATTGACATCTTCCATCTCGCGCGCGCTGGCTTCGGAGGCGATGATCTCGGCGTGCTGGCAGCAACCATTGCCGTGCGTGTGGTCGCCATTTGCATGCGTGTTGACGATCACACCGATATCATCCGGCGCAAGGCCGGTGGCGTCGCCCATGGCTTTCAGCATGTCGGCGGTCAGCTTCATGTCGAACAATGTGTCGACCAGCAGCGACTGGTCGCCGTCCACGATCAGGCCAGCATTCGACCAGCCCCAGCCTCCATCCGGCTGCAGCCAGGCATAGACGCCGTTGCCGATGTCTTTCAGGCCGTGTGAATAGTTCCAGCGCTTATCCGTGATTGCCAATGTCCCATCCCTTCGCGGTGAGGTGTGACAGCGCAAAATCGAGCGGGCTGTCTTCCAGCGTGGTGGCCAAAGTGTCGTTCCAGCGGTTGAGGAAGCCGAACAGCGCGATCACGCCGACGATGCCGACAATTTCGTCCTCATTGAAATGCTGTTTGAGCGCATCGAAATGCGCATCCGTGGTTTCGTTCGGCACACTTCCGGCGGCCTGTGCGAGGGATAGCGCCGCCCGTTCGGCGGGCGTGAACAGGTCGCTGGTCTCATACTCCCAGAGCGCCGCAATCTTTTCCTCGGGCACCATCTGGCGTTCGGCGCCATGCGCCGTGTGGGCCTGGCAATAGCGGCACCCGGAGGCCTGGCTCGTCACGTTCGCAATCATCTGGACAAGGTCGCGCGGAATGGCACTGGCCGGGCCCATTATGGCACCGGCCAGCGCGCCGAAGCCCTGCAGCAAGGCTGGCTGGCGGGCCATCACTTTCATCGAATTCGGAACGAAGCCCATAGCGGCTTCCGCCATCGACAATATCGGCGCTACCGATGCCAAGGCCTCCTCGGGTGCGGGGGTGATCCTGTGCATCTGCGGCTCCCTTGTTCCTTATCAAGGCAGGGAACGGACCGTAATTCAAGCTAGAAGCGTTCGAGCAGGCGGCGCAGGTATTCGCGCTCGTCCTCGTCTTCGGCGTCATTGTAGCGGCGGCGGAGCTCGTCGAGAATGTCCTTGGCGCGCTGGCGTTCACCGGCGTCGGGGATGTTGACGTTCTCGCCATTGCTGCCGCCGCCCGAGGCATTGCGGCCCAACGGATCGGTCGCGTTTCCGGGGTCGCCTTCGCCGGTGCGGGCGGCGCGGGCGTCATCGAGCGCCTTGGCCAGGCTGCTGGACTGTTCCGACAGGAGCTGGGTGGCCAGTTCCTGGTTGCGGGCGGCGCGGCGTTCATTGCCCTGTGCCAGCGCGTCCTCGGCGCGGCGCTGGGCGCGGCGAATGTCTTCGAGCGCATCCGGATCGATCCGGCCTTCAAGCGCATTCTCGCCAGACTCACCGCCCTGGCCGAGACCTTTCTCGCGGGCCAGTTTCTCGACCAGTTCGCCAAGGCGGGCCTGGCGTTCGGCGAGCGTCTTTTCTGCGGGGCGCTGTCCGGGCCCGGAGCCTGTTTCGGAATTCTCGGCCGAGTCGGTCTCACCTGAGCCTGAGCCCGATGTCTCGCCTGCCTGCGAACCGTTTCCGGCCTGCTGGTTGCCGGTCGGGTCTTCTCCGCCGGGCTCCTGGCCCGGCTCGGTGCCGTCACCCGGTTGCTCGCCGGGGCGTTCGCCGCGTTCCTGGGCCAGCGTGTCATCATTGAGCTGACGCTGTTCGCGCAGGATATCCGACAGGCGCTTCATCGCATCGGTCAGTTCCTGTTCTTCCGGCGGCACGTCGTCCTCATTCTCGGCGTTCTCTCCCGGCACGCCGGGCATGCCCTTGCCGGCGCCGCCGCCTTTCTGGAATTCGAGGTTCTGCAGCATGTTAGTGATATCGGAGAGCAGCTGGCGGGCCTGGTCGCTGGCACCGGTCTCGGTCAGGTCCTGCAGGGCCTGCAGCATGTCCTCGAAATCCTGACCGCCGACATTCGGCCCGCCGGCGGCGGCCTGCCCGTCTTCGTTCGATGGCGGCGCCTCTCCGCCATTGGCCATGGCTTCGGCCATCTTGGCGGCGAGGTAATTGTTGGCCGCGTCGCGGAAGGCCTGCATGCGGCGCTTGATTTCGTCTTCCGAGGCGCCGTCGCGCAGGGCCTGTTCGAGCGCCCGGCGCGCCGCTTCGAGACGGCGCAGAGCATCGGCGGAACTGCCATATTCCGATTTCAGCGCGAGCGCCCAGAGCAACGGATCAATGGCGTCGGCCTCTTCCTTGGTGCTGGCGGCCGACAGGACTCCCTGCGCCGTGCGGAAGGTCAGGAAGGCGGCGATATTGGGCAGGTAGCGTTCGCCATGCAGGGTGACCGCATCCAGCATCAGGGCCGCCTTCTGGACGCCCGGCGGGGCGGCGGCGAGGCGGTTGACCGCTTCGGTATTGAGGGCATCCTGCTGCAGCGCGTGGTCGTTCCTGGGCAGCGCGGCATAGGCACCGGGCTCGCGCAGGACGGTGACGCGCACTTCCTGCGCCACGCGGGCGATGGGTTCAAGGAAGAGCTTTTCCGGCAGGATGAAGGGAACGGTTTCGCTTGTACCCTCCTGCCCGGCGCCATCGGTGGCGATCAGGCGGACATTGACCGGCAGGCCCGCCCAGCGGTGTCGGGTGAGGTCGAGCTGGACCGTATCAGCGCCTTGCGTCGGCGACACGCCGGGCAGCGGCACGGGGACGCGATCCTCGGCGTCCGGCGCGGCGGGGTTGGGCTCGCGCCGGGACATGGCGAGTTCGAGTTTCGTGACGCCATAATCGTCGGTGGCGCTCCAGGTGAATTCGATCCGCTCCTGTGTCCCGATCGACGGGATCGCGACGAATTTGACGGTCGGCGGATCATCCGGCGAGGCCAGCAGGCGCCACGCGGCGCGTTCGCCCCACCAGCGCACAGAGAGGCGCGTGTCTTCCATCACCTTCGCCTTGGCCTCATAGGCGCCGTCCGGCGTGGCGAGGAAGGCCTGATGGCGGGTCTTGTTCCCCTTCATGACGAGGCGCGGCGCAGAATGGGCCTGCGTGCGCAGGGTGACTTCGGAGCCCTTGGGCACGCGCACGCCGTCGAGGCCGGGCTTCAGGAAGATTGGCGCGCGGCCAGTATGTTCGGGCGGCGTGATCCAGGCTTCGACCACCATGTCGTCGGCGCCCATCAGCGCGCCATAGTCCGGCGAGAAGGCCCGCAGAACGCGGCCCGGCGCATCGCTCCAGGCAATGATCGCGATGGCGGCCAGCGCGGCGGGGAGGATGACGCGGAGGAGATAGGGGTCGAGCGCCTTCCAGGCTGCCCGCAGCGAGGGCGGTCGAAGGTTGGAAAGCTCGGCCAGCAGACGAGTGCGATGGTGGCGCCACAGGCTTTGGGCGCCGCGCGACGGGTCGGCCGGGCGGTCTGTGAGAGCGGTCAGCGGGCGCAGGTCCGACTGGCGGTCGAGCGCGTCGCGCGCGATGGTCCGGGAGACCGGCTGGTAGCGTCGGAGCCCCCGGATGAGCAGGATTGCGCCGCCGAGGAAGAAGACCAGCGTCATGACAGCGCCGATCGCGGGCTGCAACCGGTCGAACACGCCAGCGAGCGCCATGGCGAAAAACAGGCTGACAAAGACGAATAGCGGCCAGAACGCGCGGCCAAGCGCAAACAGCGTCAGTTTCCGCCATGTCGCGGAAACCTTGGCGTGGATCGCCTTCATGCCGTCCGGGTCAGCCAATCGGGCACCTGCTCCAACTCTACCATTTCATCGAAGGTCGGACGCCTCCGCACGATGTCGAACTTGTCGTCGTGCACCAGCACCTCCGGCACAAGCGGCCTTGCATTGTAAGCCGAAGACAGGACGGCGCCATAGGCCCCGGCTGACATGAAGGCGAGCCGGTCACCCGGCGCGACGGTCGGCAATTGCCGACCGACAGCGAACTTGTCGGTCGACTCGCAGATCGGACCGACCACATCATAGGTGGCTTGAGCGGAATCCGGAGCCGGCTCCGTCAGCGGCAGGATGTCATGGTAGGCGTCATAGAGCGCGGGGCGCATCAGGTCGTTCATGCCGGCATCAAGGATCAGGAAGGTCCGGTCAGGTGCCGGTTTTTCGTAAAGCGCGGTGGTCAGCATGACCCCGGCATTGCCGGCGATCACGCGGCCGGGTTCGAGGATGACCTGAACGCCGAGGCCATCCATGACTTCGGCGATCATGCGGGCATACGCAGACGGCGGCGCAGGCGCGTCCCCCTCCTTGTAGGGGATGCCGAGACCGCCGCCGACATCGATGCGGCTGATCGTGTGGCCGGACGCGCGCAGGCGCTGGGCGAGGCCGACAATCTTCTCGAAGGCGGCGCGCATCGGCACGAGATCACCGATCTGGCTGCCAATGTGCACATCGACCCCGACCACGGCGATGCCCGGCAGGGCCGCAGCCTCGGCATATAGGGCTTCCGCTTCGCTCCACGGAATGCCGAACTTGTCGCCCTTCTTGCCGGTGGAGATGTTGGGGTGACCGCCGGCGGCAACGTCCGGGTTCACGCGCAGCGCAATCGGGGCGGTCTTGCCCAGCGCGCTGGCAACAGCGGAGAGAAGGCGAAGCTCGCCAGCGCTTTCGACATTGAACTGGTGGATGCCGTGGGTCAGCGCGAGGTCCATTTCGGGCGCCGTCTTGCCGACACCGGAAAACACGATCCGGCTGGCGGGAATGCCCGCCTTCAGGGCGCGTTGCATTTCACCACCGCTGACGACGTCCGCGCCGCAGCCTTCCTGCGCCAGCGTCGACAGGACAGCGAGGTTGCCATTGGCCTTGACCGAATAGGCGATCAGGCTGTCCTGGCCCTCGAATGCCGTGGCGATGACCTGGGCATGGTGTCTGAAAGTGGCCGAGGAATAGACATAGCAGGGCGTGCCGACGGCATCGGCGATCGCCGCGAGGTCAACGCCTTCACAATGGAGGCTTCCGCCCTGATAGGTAAAATGATGCATGAGGGTTCGTACTATTCCACTTCGCCGAGTCCGCCGTCATCGACGGGAACGGTAGGCAGGGTATCCGGCACGATGCCACCCCATTGATTGATACGCTCGCCGTCCTGGTTCTCCGGTACGACCGGCACCGCAAGCGGCATGACCGGCGAGGCGGGCGCGGTGACTCTGTACGGAGCCGACTGACAGGCGGCAAGCAGGACGGCGCCTGCAAGGCAGCCTGCCGCGACCTGGCAAGAACGCATGAACGGCCTCGGCATGATCAGTTTCCGTCGGCGCCGCCGAGCAATTCGTCGTCGGCATCCTGGGTTCCAGTCGATTCGCGTTCGGGCAGCGGAGGCAGGTCGGATTCGGCTTCGCCCGGCAAGTCAGCCGGATCCATTGCCTCGCTCGGGTCGCCCCACAGGGGCGCCGGACGCTTCAGGTCACCGGTCAGACCACAGGCTGAAAGGGTGCCCGCGGCAAGCAGCGCCGCAGCGAGCAAAAGGGGACGTTTCATCGTGTTACTCCAGTCGCAGTCTCTGTTTCCACTGTGCCACTTGTTCGGCGACGCGAACAGGGCTTGTGGCCCCATAAGATGTCCGGGATGAGGCAGACGCCTCGACCGTGAGCACATCAAACACCGCCTGAGTGATATCCTTGTGGACACCCTGCATGTCGGCCAGTGACAATTCGGCAAGATCACAGGCCTTTTCTTCGGCCTTGGCGACGAGTGTGCCGGTAATATGGTGCGCTTCGCGGAAGGGCAGGCCGAGTTCGCGCACGAGCCAGTCGGCGAGGTCCGTGGCCGTGGAAAAGCCCTTCGCGGCAGCCGCCCGCATGGCGTCCGGCTTGAACCGGATCGTCTCGATCATGCCGGTCATGGCGCGGACACAGAGATTGAACGTGTCAAAGGCCTCGAAAGTGAGGCGCTTATCGTCCTGCAGGTCCTTGGCATAGGCGAGCGGCAGCGCCTTGATGGCGCCTTGCAGGGCGCTGAAATTCGCCGTGATCAGCGCCGCCTTGGCGCGCACGAGCTCGGCGGCATCCGGATTGCGCTTCTGCGGCATGATCGAGCTGCCGGTCGACCAGGCGTCGGTCAGGCTGGCAAACCCGAATTGCGGACTGGTCCACAGCACGATTTCCTCGGCGAGGCGCGAGAGATGCGTCGCGGCAATCGAGAGATCGGCGAGCGCCTCAAGGGCAAAGTCGCGCGAAGCAACGGCGTCGAGCGAGTTGGCCATGGGCCGGGCGAAACCGAGGGCTTCGGCGGTCATGTCGCGGTCGATGGGGAAACCGGTACCCGCCAGCGCAGCGGCACCGAGCGGGCTTTCATTCAGGCGTACGGCGCAATCGGCGAGGCGCGAGCGGTCGCGCGACGTCATTTCGACATAGGCAAGCAGATGGTGGCCGAGGGTGACGGGCTGGGCCGTCTGGAGGTGGGTGAAGCCCGGCATGATGGTGCCGGCATGTTCGTCGGCGCGCGCGACGAGCGCGGCCTGCAGGCCGGCGATCAGCGCCCATGCCCCGTCGAGCGCGCTGCGGGTCCAGAGCCGGAAGTCGGTCACGACCTGGTCATTGCGCGACCGGGCCGTGTGCAGGCGGCCTGCGGGGGCTCCTATCAGTTCCTTCAGGCGCGCCTCGACATTCATGTGAATGTCTTCCAGTTCGCGGCGGTACGGAAAACTGCCATCGCGCAGTTCGCCCAGCACGCCGTCGAGTCCGGACTGGATCGCCTCGTTATCGTCGTGTGAAATGATGCCCATTTCGGCCAACATGTCAGCATGGGCGCGGCTTCCGGCGATATCTTCCTCGGCCATGCGCCGGTCGATATCCAGCGAGCAATTGATCTCGTCCATGATCTCGGACGGGGTCGCGGCAAAGCGTCCTCCCCACATCGTCTGGCCTTTGCCCTGGTTCATTGCCATATCCTTTATCCGACGCAGGAGACCGTATCCGATGACCCGCTTAGCTTTTATCGGCCTCTTCTTGGTCGCCCTTGTCGCAATTGTCTACGTGCTGATCAGCGCAGCGGGCGGAAAGGTGCCGTCCAATCCGCTCGAGCGCTATGCCACGGGCGAGATGGCGAAGCTGAGTTTCGTGACCGCTGGCGAGCCGCAACCGACCGGCAACCTGTTCGCCGCCGACGGCACGCCTGTGACCCTGGCGGCCTGGAAAGGCAAGACCGTGCTGGTGAATTTCTGGGCGACATGGTGTGCGCCGTGCGAACGCGAAATGCCGTCACTGGGCGCCTTGCAGAAAGCGCGCGGCGGCGACCGGTTCGAAGTGGTGGCGATCAGCGTCGATGGCAGCGAGGACAAGGACTATGCCGCCAAACGGCTCGGCGAGCTTGGCGCGGCCAATATTTCCTTCCATATCGCACCGCCTGAAAACTACGAGATCATCTATGGTGCGGGCGTCACAGGCTTTCCCACCAGCATCCTGTACGGGCCCGACGGCAAGGAAATCGCACGGCTGGCGGGTGACGCCGACTGGTCGTCTCTTGAAGCCGTGGGCTTTATCGATGCGATCCTAGCGAAGGTCGGATAGTTCCAGTTTCACGCGGGAGACCTGGGCGGCGATTTCGCTGACCGGCGCGGGTGTACTGTCGGCCAGCGGGCCATTGGCGGGCCACATACGCACCAGCAGTTCGAGTTCCATGACCAGAGGTTCTGATTCCGCTGTGCCGAGGCGTTTGGCAATGTCGCGGGCGACAACAGAGAAGCCATAGGCGTCCTGGTATTCCCCGGCATTGTCGATGACGCCATTCACGACGCCGTTCTTGTACTCGTCGATACAGGTATCCATCAGGAAATGGATCTGGCCGACCGGATCGGCATTGGCGTTTTCCTGCAGCAGATTGATATTAGCTTCAGCCGCGTCGAGCTGCGGCGCGATCTCTTCAGCCGACTTGCCGGCGGCGAGTTCGGCTGAAACCTTTTCAAAAATGGCGGCGTCGAAACCGAGAGCATCGATGCCCGCGCGTTCGGCAGCGTGCGTTTCCGAGACGGGGTGCAGCAGGTGGCGCGCCGCTTGTTCGGGTGCCCCGGCCCTGAAAAGGGCGAGGCCGGCAGCAACGTGACCGGACATGAAGGCGATACGCTTGTCGACGGGGAGGGTCTGCATGTCGGCATGGCCCGCCATGGCGCCGCCCTCTCCGCCGCCTTCTCCCCCCTCGCCCGCCATGGAAGCAGGCGCGTCAGCGAGCTTGGGCGCAGGCGGGTCAGCCTTGACCGGCGCATCGTTCAGGCCTCCGCAGCCGACCAAGGCTGTCGAGCCGAGCAGGACGGCGCCAAGGCCGAGGCCGATCCAGCGTTTCGGGGTGTATGTCATCGTCGCAGCTCCGGAGTTTCGATTGCGCCCTGAACCTACGCCCGATACGCTAGCATCTGCAAGTCATTCTCAATAAGATTTCGGGGTTTTTACAGTTCATGTTCCTCACGATCGCCAATGTCCTAAATTCGCGCGACCTGGCCCGCGTGCAGAAAAAGGCCGAGACCCTGAACTGGGTCGACGGGACACGGACGGCCGGAGGCCGGGCCAAAGCGGTGAAACGCAACCTGCAGGCCGACCTGAGATCCGCGCAAGGCGAGGCACTGCAAGCGTTCCTGATGCAAGCGGTCACGTCCCATCCGGTGCTGTCCGGCGCCGCCCAGCCGCGCCTGTTCTCGCGCCTGATGCTGAGCCGGACCGCAGATGGCGGGTTCTATGGGCGCCACGTCGACAATGCACGGGTCGGTTCAGGCGAGGACCGGGTGCGCACGGACATGTCCTTCACCCTCTTCCTCAGCGATCCGGACAGCTATGATGGCGGCGAGCTGGTTGTCGAGACGCAGGGTGGCCTGCATGCAGCCAAGCCTGCGGCGGGCGACCTGGTGCTCTACCCGTCAGGTGACATTCACGAAGTGAGGCCGGTGACGCGCGGCGAACGACTGGCCTGCATCGGCTGGATCGAAAGCGCCGTGTGTGATCCGCAGGCGCGCGAGGCGCTGTTCGAACTGGAAAACCTGCGCGCATCGCTGGCCGCGAAGCTGGCGGCGGACGCCCCGGAACACCTCGTACTGGACAAGGTGATCTCGAATCTCCTGCGGCGCTGGTCTGCCGGCTGAAGTTCAGAACGCGACGGGCACCCTGGCCTGCCGGGCGCACCAGTCGGGCTCGCGATCGCCGCCATCATAGTCCCAGGCCTTGTGCGTGCCCTCGGTGATGAGGGTGAGTGCGACGTCCATTCCGTCAATTTCGAGGTCGACGACCTGACGACCATACCGGTCCGGCCCGTAGGCATGCGCGACTTTGACCGCCTTGCCGCGCGTCAGTTCGACAGCGGCTTCCTTGGCTTCATAGCCCTGTATCCGTTCAGATTCACACTTGGCGCCGCCGCGCTGCCTCATGCTGCCGGTTTCCGGGGAATCGACATCGTGGAGGCGGAACTTGGTGCCGTCCGGCAGGCGACCGCTGTCGCCGTCAGACCAGTAGACGGCCGCCGGTGCGTCGGTCGCGGCCTGCGCGGCCTGCGCGGCAAGGGCCACGATGCCGCCGCCCGACGCCAGGATGAGCGCCGCTGCGAGCCAGGGCGGAGTCGTAAACTTGAACGCCATGAGAGCCTCCTCGGATGAGGGGGCCAACCTGGGCCGAGCGGGCTAAGCGAAGGTTAAAGCCATCCGCGGCAACGGCCCCGGCGCAGCGCAGAGCTAGAAGCCCGCCGCCTTGACCTTGTCCCGGCCGGCATTCTTGGCCTCATAGAGGAATTTGTCGGCCTGACTGATCAGGTCATTTGCGTTCATTCCCGGCTCAAGACACGCCACACCGAACGATGCCGTGACGCCCGAAATGCATGTTCCGTCATCAAGCAACAGTTGGGACGCCTTCAGGACTGACTTGATCCTGACGAAGAGATTGTATGCCGCGATGATTTCGGTCTGCGGGAGAATGATAGCAAACTCCTCTCCGCCGATCCGCGCGACCATGTCCTGACCCTTGATGTTGCGCGTGATGAGGGTCGAGAACATCTTCAGAAACGCGTCGCCGGCCGGGTGCCCGTAATCATCGTTCACCTTCTTGAAGTGGTCGATATCGGCCATGGCGACACACAATGTCTTTCCCGATCTTGCCGCGTTGAAGATGTTCTCGTCGAGGCGTTTGGCGAAGGCCCGGCGATTCGGAATCGCCGTCAGCGGATCCTTCAGGCTCTGGCTCTGGGCCTCGTTCAACTCCTTGTTCAGCGCCTCGAGCTGCTTCTGGGATTCGCTCAGGCCCTGGCTCAGCTCCTGCGTGGTTTCCGCCATGCGGCGATTGTCATCGACGAGTCTGGAGATCAGGCCCGTCAAGTTTTCGACTGATGGTGAGTCGGGTATACGGCTGCCGACAGCGCTGAGGGATGCGTGAAAGACGTCATTGCTCGCGGCGCCCTGACGTATGATCCCGAGAACGCTCTCAATCTCGCGTTCGATGGCATCGCCGATATCCATCGTGGCGGCATCGCCTGCACCGGTTGCCACCAGTTCCCAATGGATCGACTCGATATCGTAAGGGCTCAGTTCGCCCTTGGCGGCAATCAACTCATCGACGCGCGCCACGAGCAGCGGGTCGTTCCCGGACACATAGGCATACCAGAGCGCATACGTTTGTGGGCTAGGCGGTGTGCCGTGCCGGTCGATCAGGTCGAAAACCTTGCCAGCCGTCTGGTAGACGCCTGACGAATTGGGAATCACGCCGTAAGTTACTCGTGTGTCCCCCTGACTCAAAGGTGTGGTTTGCATCGTATATATCGTCCCCAAGTCCCAGCCACCGGCCTATTTCAAATTTACCTTAGTGTATTTTATACGGGGTTAATGGCCGGGAACTCTGCCGATCCTGCAATACGCGCTGCGCCATCCGCCAAAAGCCGGATGGCGCAGTCGCGTTGAGGTGAACGGGCTTACAGAAAAAGCCCCGGTCGGCCCGGGCTAGCGGGTCGGGACGGGGAATTCGCCGGAATAGTCGTAGAAGCCCTTGCCGACCTTCTTGCCGACCCAGCCGGCCTCAACATATTTCACCAGCAGCGGGCACGGCCGGTACTTGGTATCGGCGAGGCCGTCATGCAGGACCTGCATGATCGAAAGGCAGGTATCGAGCCCGATAAAGTCGGCCAGCGTCAGCGGTCCCATCGGGTGGTTGGCGCCGAGACGCATGGCCGTGTCGATGGATTCCACCGTGCCGACGCCTTCGTACAGCGTGTAGACGGCCTCGTTGATCATCGGGACGAGAATGCGGTTGACGATGAAGGCCGGATAATCCTCGGCATTGGTCGTGGTCTTGTCGAGACGGCCTGCAAAGGTGATGGCGGTTTCGTAAGTGTCCTGGCTGGTGGCAAGGCCGCGGATCACTTCCATCAGCTTCATCAGCGGCACCGGGTTCATGAAGTGCATGCCGATGAACTTGTCGGGCCGGTCGGTGACCGAGGCGAGCCGCGTGACCGAGATGGAGGACGTGTTGGTGGCGAGATAGGTGTGGGCCGGGACGATCTCGCAGATCGAGCGGAAGATCTGTTCCTTGATCTCGCGCTTTTCAGTCGCCGCCTCGATGACGATGTCGGCGGCTTCGTGCGCCTTGATCGAGGCCGAGGTCTTGATCAGCTTGAGGCCGGTCTTCATGGCCGCCTCGGTGATCAGGTCACGCTGCACCTGACGGCGCATGTTGCCTTCGATCGTGGTCATGCCCTTGGCAAGCGCCTCGTCGGAAATGTCGGTCATGATCACGTCATAGCCGGCAAGCGCCGCGACATGCGCGATGCCATTGCCCATCTGGCCTGCGCCAATGATGCCTACCGTTTTCAGCTCTGCCATCTGTGTTTCGTCCTGAACGTGCAAGTTTTGTTACACCACGCTCATATCCTTTTTGTGCAGTGCGTCAAAGCGCAAGCTTTATTGTGCAGGCCGGGTGCCTATGAACGCCGCGTGTGGCGCGCGGGGCAAAGATGCAAAAAGCCCGGCACAGCGGCCGGGCTTTTCAAAATGCAGGATGGATCAGGCGCCTAGAGGGCGTCTGTCAGTTCCGGGACGGCGACGAAGAGGTCCGCGACAAGTCCGTAATCGGACACCTGGAAGATCGGAGCTTCCTCATCCTTGTTGATGGCAACAATAATCTTGGAATCCTTCATGCCGGCGAGGTGTTGGATGGCACCCGAAATGCCGATGGCAATGTAGAGTTGCGGCGCAACGATCTTGCCGGTCTGGCCGACCTGGTAATCATTGGGCGCGTAACCGGCATCGACGGCGGCGCGCGAGGCACCGACGGCGGCGCCGAGCTTGTCAGCCAGCGGCACGATCAGGCGGTTGAACTCTTCGGACGAGCCGAGGGCCCGGCCACCGGAGACGACGCGCTTGGCGCCGGTGAGTTCGGGACGATCCGACTTCACCATTTCTTCCGAGACGAATTCCGACTTGAACGGGCCGGATGGCGCAGCGGCGTCTTCAATCGTCGCCGAGCCGTCATTGCCGGCAGCCGGGAAAGCCGTGCCGCGCACGGTGATGACTTTCTTGGCGTCGGAAGATTTGACCGTCATGATCGCGTTGCCGGCATAGATCGGACGCACGAACGTGTCCTGATCGACGACTTCGATGATTTCCGACAGCTGCATCACGTCGAGCTTGGCCGCGATGCGCGGCGCGATGTTCTTGCCGGTTGTCGAAGCGGCGATGAAGACGGCGTCATAGTTGGCCATCAGCGGCACGACGAGGGCTTCCATGGCTTCGGCGGTCTGCTTGCGCAGGGTCTCGCCTTCGGCTTTCAGCACCTTGCGCACGCCAGAAACCTTGGCGGCTTGCGGGGCAACGGCACCAGAGTTTTCACCGGCGACGAGGATATCGACGTCGCCGCCAAATTTCGACGCCGCCGTGACGACCTTGTAGGTCGCGTCCGACAGGCCGCCATGGTGATGTTCAGCAATTACGAGAACGGCCATTACACAGCTCCTGCAGTTTTGAGTTTGGCAACAAGCGCGGCGACGTCTTCAACCTTCTCACCGGCCTGGCGCACGGCCGGTTCGGTGACGGAAACGACGGTGAGGCGCGGCGAGATGTCGACGCCATAGTCTTCGGGCGACTTCTCGACGATCTCTTTTTTCTTCGCCTTCATGATGTTCGGCAGCGACGCATAGCGCGGCTCGTTAAGGCGAAGGTCGACGGTGACGACGGCTGGCAGCGTCAGCGCCACGGTCTGGAGACCGCCATCGACTTCGCGGGTGACTTTCAGCTTGTCGCCGTCTTTTTCGAGCTTGTAGGCGAACGTGCCTTGCGGCCAGTCGAGCAAAGCGGCCAGCATTTGGCCGGTCTGGTTGCTATCGTCATCAATGGCCTGCTTGCCGAGGATGACCAGGTCAGGCTTCTCTTCCGCGACGACCTTGGCGAGCAGCTTGGCGACAGCCAGCGGTTCGACCATGGCGTCGGTCTTGATCAGGATGCCGCGATCAGCGCCCATGGCGAGCGAGGTGCGCAGCGTTTCCTGCGCCTGCTGTGGCCCGACCGAGACGACCACGATTTCGGTGACCGTGCCGGCTTCTTTCATCCGGACCGCCTCTTCGACCGAAATCTCGTCGAACGGGTTCATGGACATCTTGACATTGGCGAGGTCGACACCGCTTTTGTCCGGCTTGACGCGGACCTTCACGTTGTAATCGATCACGCGTTTGACGGGCACGAGGACCTTCATGCGGTGCTCCCTTATGGTTTCGGTGGTTTGACGTATTTCCCGCGTGACTAAACGTCCGCCGCAAAAGACGCAAGGTTTACGTTGACGTGAGGGTCAATTTGGCGCGGTTTTCCTTTTGGCGACGGGCCAGACTGGTATATGAACCGCGTGTGTTCGTCGGCGCGCCTTTTTCGCGTGCCAACCTCAAAGCCGGAAAGGAGACCAAGCCATGTTCAGCCGCCGTTTCCACTTCGAGCTTTCAGGTTCACATGAACATTTCCAACGTACTGGCGCGCTGCGCCGGGCGGTTTTGGCCCTTTGCCCTTAAGTCAAAGGTCCATTCATAAACCCAGTCCGACAGACGGCGCGCCCATGCGAGCCTGCACACGAAACTGCCGCCGCACCTGCTCAAGGATGTGGCGGCGGATGACGGCTAGCTGTCGGCCCCCCTTTGCCATCAGGTCCGCAAGGGCCTTGCCGGTGACGGCGCCCTTGAGAAAGCCGAGCGTGCCTGTGGCCATGAGTTCCTCGCCCGCATGCACCAGCGCGCCATAGGCGGTGTTGGCGAGGGCCGAGCCCATGCTGACACGCTTCACGCCGAGGTCTGCGAGCTCCGCCATCGGCACGAAGCCGCTGCGCGGTCCCATCAGCACATTGACTGGGCGATCGACGGATGCGAGCATGGTCTTGATATCCTCCATCGTCTTCAGGCCCGGCGCATAGAGCACATGGGCCCCCGCTTCTTGGTAGGCCTGCAGCCGCGCGATCACATCTGACAGGTCTGGCACGCCGGTGAAGAAATTCTCGACCCGCGCGGTGACGAGGAAGGGAAAGGGCAGCGCGTTGGCGGCCTCCACGGCGGCGCGCACATGCTCGGCCGCCTCGGCGATCGCGTATTGCGGATTGCCGGCATCGCCTGTGAAGTCCTCGATCGAGCCGCCGACAAGGCCGGCCTCTGCGCCGAGACGGATCGTCTCGGCGCAGGTCTCCGGACTGTCGCCGAAACCATTTTCGAGATCGGCGGTCAGCGGCAGCGGCGTCGCGGCCGCAAGCGCACAGACATGGGCCAGCTTGAGATTGCGGGTGATGTTATAGTCGGCAACGCCTGCGCTGGCGGCAAAAACCGGCGCTGGTCGAGGCCAACGCCTGGAAGCCGAGCCCGGCGAGGATGCGGGCCGAGCCGACATTCCACGGATTGGGCAGCACGAACATGCCGGGCCGGTCATGCAGCGCCTTGAAAGCGAAAGCCTTGTCTTTTTGCGGCGTCATTGGTGTCCCTCCCTTTGCGAACCATTTTGTTCACACGGACGCCGAGGCGCAAGCCACCCGACTTCCTGCGATTCCGGGAGGCTGCTATTCCGGCGGTTCGAGATTACGCGCGAGGACTTCGCCCGAGAGATAGAGCGAGCCGCAGATCAAAATGCGGTCGGCGCCGGTGGCCGCCGCCGCCGTGACCGCCGCATCAAGGCTGTCGCAAACGGTGACGTCCAGTCCGGCGGTGCGGGCCGCTTCGGCCAGGTCGTGCGGTTCGGCGCCGCGATGACCGGGCGCATTGGGCAGGGTGAAGACATCGGGTTTGAGGTGGCGGAAGGGCAGGAAGAAGCCCGTCGCGTCCTTCGACGCCAGCATGGCCGTGACGAGGACGGTTTTGCCGGGCAGGCGCTTGAGGTGGTAGGCGATCGCACGGGCGGCGTGCGGATTGTGGCCGCCATCGAGCCAGACTTCGGCGTCCGGCGCGAGCGCGGTGACCGGGCCCGGCCCGAGCCGCTGCATGCGCGCGGGCCATGTTGCTGTGCGGGCGCCTTCCAAGATCGCGGCCTGGGATATCCGGGTAGACTCGCCGAACAATTGCATCGCCATGGCCGCGAGGGCGGCATTGCCGCGCTGGTGCTCGCCGATCAGGGAGATGTCCTGCGGCATCGCATCAATGAAATGCGCCTTCAGACGGTAGAGCGGGGCATCGAGGCGGGCGGCTTCGCGGGCGATCACTTCATCGCAGACCTTGCGCTGGATGGCGGTGAGGACCGGGCGGTGCGGGCGGATGATGCCCGCCTTCTCCCCGGCAATCTTGCGGATATCCGAGCCGAGAAAGGCTTTGTGATCGAAGTCGATCGGCGTGATCACACAGAGCGCTGGCGCCCCGATGACATTGGTCGCATCAAAGCGCCCGCCGAGGCCGACTTCGAGGATGAGCAGGTCTGCCGGGACTTCGCTGAAGGCGAGCAGCGCGGCAGCGGTGGTAGCCTCGAAATGCGTGATCTGCAGGCCGGTCAGGGCCTCGAACGTCCGGTCGAGCCAGGAGATCAGGCGGGCGTCATCGACGATCTCGCCGGCCAGCCGGATGCGCTCATTGAAGCGCACGAGATGGGGCGAGGTGAAGACATGGACCTTGAGGCCAGCCGCTTCGGCCATGGCGCGCATGAAAGCCGAGGTCGAGCCCTTGCCGTTGGTGCCTGCGACATGGATGACCGGCGGTAGGCGATCCTGCGGACGGCCAAGCGCCGCGAGCGCGGCCTCGACCCGCCCGAGCGAAAGCTCGATGGTTTCTGGATAGAGCCCTTCGAAACGCTTCAGCGCTGCGGCAAGGGCCGCACTGTCTCCGATCAAGCAGATTTTCCCTTGGACACCGGCGGTTTGGGTGCGTGGGTTTTTGGCTGGCTGAGCGGTGTGATGGGGAAGTCCTCCCGCCGGCGGGAATTAGGCATGAGATGCATCAGGATGCGCGCCAGCGTCGCCTTCAGCTTGCGCCGGTCGACAACGATGTCGACCTGTCCCTTTTCGCGCAGGAATTCCGAGCGCTGGAAGCCCTTGGGCAGGCTTTCCCGGATGGTCTGCTCGATCACGCGCGGACCGGAAAAGGCAATCATCGCGCCCGGTTCGGCGACATGGATATCACCCAGCATGGCGTAGGAGGCCGAGACGCCGCCCGAGGTCGGATCCGTTAGCACGACGATATAGGGCAGCTTCGCATCGGCCAGTTCATTTACCGCCAGCGTGGTGCGCGGCATCTGCATCAGGCTGAGCGTGCCTTCCTGCATGCGGGCGCCGCCGGAAGCGGTGCAGACGACAAAAGCGGCCTTGCGGGCGACCGCCATCTGGGCAGCAGTGACGAATCCTTCGCCGGCGGCCATGCCGAGCGAGCCGCCCATGAAGTCAAAATCCTGGACCAGCAGCACGGTCGGAACGCCGCCAATCTTGCCATAGGCGGCGACCATGCAATCGTCCTGGATCAGGGGCGCGCCGCCATTCTCGGTCTCGCGTTTTTCGCGTGCGGCGATCTTGGCCTTGGCGGCCTTGATGCGGGCCGGGTAGGGCTTGTCGTCCTTGAATTTCAACGGGTCAGCCGGAACAGGCGGCAGGGCCAATGGCTCCCAGCGTTCATCATCGAACAGGAGGCGGCAGCGTGTGCGCGGGCTGATGCGCATGTGCGCGCCAGCGGGCGTGACCCACCAGCTCTCTTCCAGGTCGGCCCTGTAGACGAGCTCACCGGACGCAGGACATTTAACCCAGAGGTCGTCGGGCGTGTCTTTCTTGGCGAGCATGGTTTTCAGGCCCGGCGGGGTGACCTTGGTAATCCAGTTCATGCCTCAACTCCTTAAGACTGTAACAGTCCCTACGCTTTGGCGACTGCAGCCATCGCCGCACTCAATTCCCCTGCAAGTGCGCCCATACCCCGCGGCGCTTCAGAATAATCGCCCGATTCGTGGGCTGACTGAGCATGCTCCACGAAAGCAGAGCCAACGACAACCCCATCGGCTATCTTAGCCATTTTTACAGCCTGTGCACCATTTTTCACCCCGAATCCAACACATACAGGCAATCCGGATACACGCCGCACCATTTCGACATTCCCGGCAATCGCCTGCGGGTCGGCCGAGCCGGCACCTGTAACGCCTGTTACAGCCACGAAATAGATGAACCCCGAGGCGCCATCGGCGACCTTGGCCATGCGCGCCTCATGCGTGGTCGGCGTTGCGAGGCGGATTACAGAAATATCATGCTTGGCATATTCGTCGCGCAGCACCTGGTCTTCTTCCGGCGGCAGGTCGACGAGAATGGTGCCGTCGATTCCGGCCGCATGGGCGGCTTCGGCAAAGGCCGCATAGCCGAGGGAATGGACCGGGTTGGCATAGCCCATGAGGATCAGCGGCGTATTCTGGTCTGTTTCGCGGAAACGGGCCGCGAGGCCGAGGACATCAATGAGCTTAGTATGGTTGGCGAGCGAGCGGAGACCTGCCCGCTGGATCGCCGGGCCATCAGCCATGGGGTCGGTAAACGGCGCGCCGAGTTCGATAATGTCGGCGCCATTGTCGCGCAGGGCGCACATGCACTGGAAACTCGTTTCCATGTCCGGGTCGCCGCCCATCAGGTAGGCGACAAGCGCCGCGCGGTGTTCGGCCTTAACCTTGTCAAAGCGCGCCGTAATTCGGGAAGTGGGCATTATGAGTCCGTATTTTCGTTGATCCATGCCTCATAGGACGCAGAGACATGCGTGCAGGGCATCGCGACGATGGCGGGCGCGTCATAGGGATGATGCTCGGCCACGATCGCTTCCAGTTTCGCGAAATTGGCTTCAGGCCCCTTTAGCCAGAGGACAAATTCCCAAGCCTGCTCGATCACGCCTTTCCAGCGATAGGTCGACATCATGGGGCCTTCGACATTGGCGCAGGCCGCGAGGCGGCCCTCAATGGCGGCATCGGCAATGGCCTGCGCCACGCGTTGGGACGGGCAGGTGATGCGGAGAAGGAGGAATTTGGTCATAGTCAAATCTCCACGCCCAGCGCCTTGGCCACGCTGAACACATCCTTGTCGCCGCGGCCGCAGAGATTCATGATCAGGAGGCCGTCCTTGTCCATGCCCTCGATGATGTCACCGAGGCGGGCGATGGCGTGGGCGGGCTCCAGCGCCGGAATAATGCCCTCAAGCTGGGTGCACAACTGGAATGCAGCCAGCGCCTCGTCATCCGTACAGGAGAGATACTCAGCGCGGCCCGTGTCGCGCAGGAAAGCGTGTTCCGGTCCGATGCCCGGATAGTCGAGCCCGGCGCTGATCGAATGGGCATCAAGAATCTGGCCGTCATCGGTCTGAAGCAGGTAGGTGCGGTTGCCGTGCAGGATGCCGGGGCGCCCGCCATTCAGGGCCGCCGCATGCTCGCCGGTCTCGATGCCATGGCCAGCGGCCTCGACCCCGATCAGGCGCACGCCTTCGTCGTCAATGAAGGGATGGAACAGGCCGATCGCGTTCGAGCCACCGCCGATACAGGCCATGACGGCGTCCGGCAGGCGGCCTTCGCGCTTCAGGATCTGTTCGCGGGCCTCGATGCCGATAATGCTCTGGAAGTCGCGGACCATTTCCGGATAGGGGTGCGGGCCCGCCGCCGTGCCAATGCAGTAGAACGTGTCATCGACATTGGTCACCCAGTCGCGCAGGGCTTCGTTCATCGCATCCTTCAGCGTGCCCGTGCCGGACGAGACCGGCACGATCTCGGCTCCGAGCAGTTTCATGCGGAACACGTTCGGCTTCTGGCGCTCGACATCAGTCTCGCCCATGAAGACGACGCATTTCAGGCCGAAGCGGGCGCAGATCGTCGCCGTCGCCACGCCGTGCTGGCCAGCGCCGGTCTCGGCGATGATGCGCGTCTTACCCATGCGCATGGCGAGCAGGACCTGCCCGAGGCAGTTATTGATCTTGTGTGCGCCGGTATGGTTGAGCTCGTCTCGCTTGAAATAGATTTTCGCACCGCCGAAATGTTCGGTCAGGCGCTCGGCGAAATAGAGCGGCGACGGGCGACCGACATAATGGGCCCACATATCGTCCATTTGCGCCTTGAAGGCGGGGTCAAGCTTGGTGGCACGGTATTCCTTCTCGAGTTCCAGGATCAGCGGCATCAGCGTTTCGGCGACATAACGCCCGCCGAATTCACCGAAGCGACCGTTTGCGTCCGGCCATTTGTCCCAGGTATTGCGAAGGTCCATTGCGGTACTCATGCCTCTTTGGCGGCGCGGATGAAGGCCCGCACCAGCTCCCTGTTCTTTAACCCCGGCACCCGCTCGACGCCAGAGGCGACATCGACGGCAGGCGCACCTGTCGCTGCAATAGCTGTGCTGACATTGTCCGGCGTCAAGCCGCCGGCCAGCATCCAGGGCTTCGGCGCCTGCCAGCCATCGAGGATCGCCCAGTCGAACGTCTGGCCATGCCCGCCGGTGCGGGTGGCGCCTTCCGGCGGCCTGGCGTCGATCAGCAAACGGTCGGCGGCCGTGTAGGCACGGGCATTCTCAAGGTGAACGCGGGTCGATACGCCGAGCGCCTTCCAGACTTCCAGCCCCGTGCGGGCCTTGATCGCAGCCAACCGTTCAGGCGTCTCGACGCCGTGCAATTGCAGGATGGGAAAGCCGACGGCCGTCACCGCGTCGATCTCAGCATCGCTCGCATCGACCAGCAGCGCCACGGGCACGGCCTTGCCGGCCTGCATCAGCAGGCTCGCCGCCGCTTCCGGCGTCACCCGTCGGGGGCTGCCCGAGGCAAAGTTGAATCCGATCCAGTCGGCGCCTTCGCGGGCCGCAAAGCCAACAAGGTCCGGATCGGTCAGGCCGCAAATCTTCACATCCACCATGGATGGCAGGTGATCGAAGGCAGGCGCGTCGTCAAGTAGAGTTAAGGCGCGGTAACAAAGTTTGCCGCTTTTGCCACAACAGGTTTCAGCGCACGTGAAGGCCCGAACAAGGCCATGAGGGACCCGTTATCGCCGCATGTCCCAAATACATCGGGATGAGCAACACCAAGGATCCTCCCATGAAAAAGCTTATGATCGTTTCCTCCTCCGCCATCGCCATTGCACTCAGTCTGGCCGCGCCTGCCGCGGCCCAGACCTATGGCAATGAAGACACCGGCCTCTATGCCGAGGGCGGCTACACCTACCTCAACATCGAACCTGAAGGTGCCGATTCCGGCGTCGACACCAATGCCACAACGGGCCGCCTCGGTTACCAGTTCACACCGATTTTCTCGATGTAAGCCGACATCACGACCGGCATCGATGACGGCGAGTTCGACTACAATGTCGACGAAGACGAGTTCAACCTCGACGACAATGACGATACCGACCTCAACGACGTGATCGCTGGCTCCGGCGATCTCGGCCTGAACTACCTTGTCGGCCTGTACGGCCGCGCTACTGTGCCGCTCACCGAGCGCCTCGATATCTCAGCGCGCGCCGGCTACGCCTTCATCGACGTTGACGCCATGGTTGTCACACCGGGCGGCACGACGCTGGGTGTGATTGAGGACTCGGCTGATGGTCCGGCCATTGGTGCAGGTCTCAGCTATGACCTGAGCGACAAGTGGGATCTTCGCGGCGACTATAGCTATTACAACTTCGAAGACACCGACACGGGCGCCGCCTCCATCGCGGTCGGCTACAAGTCCTAGGCTGAACCCGACGTCCAAATGATCGCGCCGGTCTCCGAAAGGAGGCCGGCGTTTTCTTTGGACTACGATTCAGACGCGTTTATTGCGGTTTGGCCGCCTCGGCGATGCGGCGGCGGCCCATCAGGCGCAGCGTCAGGTTGCGGCCTGTGCGCAGGAAGGGATAGAGGGCGCGCGAGACACGCGGCGATGCGAACACGCGCGCCATCACGGCATTGAACGGGCCTGCCCCGGTGCTCATCAGCGCCAACCGGTTCATGCAATCGGCGCCGGAATGGATTTCGCCATTCATGATCAGCGCCATTTCTTGGTCGAAATCGACGCCTTTGGACACCGCGTAATGCACTGCCGGGTGGTCCTCGCGCGCATTGACCAAGCTGACCGGACCAATCGCATCGCGCAGCCGGAGGAGTTTCACGTACTCGGAACAGAACGGGCAGTCGCCATCATAGACGATGAAGGTGCCAGGATCAGAGAACACTCACATACTCCGTATCTCGCGCTATCACTTTCTTCTCGACATGCCCGTCATTCATCGAATGACAGACCGACTCGATCACCTGCTGGTAAGCGACAACGTCTTCGAGCGATAACGCATTGAACTCTTTATATAGGAAGGGATTGCTCGGATGGTGATGGAAGCGGAAATAATAACTATGCCGTACCTGCGTGGGGTCACGCGCCAGCATTTTCTTGTGGTGGGCGATCACGAACCGGCTGAGCTGCACCTCACGCATCTTGCGCGCTTCGGCGGTTTCCGGCACCGCGTGCGCAAGGGTCGACGGCGCAACGCACTGACCGTCCTTTTGCTGTCGCTCGAGTGACTTGCTCGACGCCAGCGTCGTGTGGTCGTACTGGCCCTCGATCGCCTGGGATCCGAGATAGGCGTGCGACATGGAATAGGAGTGGCTGCTGAAGAACGCGGACGGCACTTTCACATGCCGACCGTCCTTAGTGACCGCCTCGATATAGACCTGCCGGGAGTCGGCCAGGTCGAACCATGCCAGCGCCGTCGCGGGATTGATGTGCAGCGCCGGCGCGCCAAGCAGAATGGTGGCGATACAGGCCAGCTTGGTATTCCAACTGAGGCCATCCTTGGCGGCGCGCGCCGCCCACCACACAGTGAGATTGCTCCAGATCCAGGGCCAGAAGAACAGGCCGCCAAGGATGAAGATGCCGATATGCAGCGCTTCGTACATCAGGGACGCGATCTTCAGCCAGCCCACCCGCAACACGCAGACAAGGGCAAAGAGCTGGGCAAAGACGATCGCCGCATTCATGGGGATATAGGACAGATGGAAGCCCTGATAGGCCAGGTCCGTGAGCCAGGGCAGGTGCCCGATCGGCAAGATCCCGCTCTCGAGCGTGTAGGGGATCTGGTTGATGGTGGGATTCTCGACCATCCAGTGCCAGGGCGTCGGGCCAAGCGTCAGCTTCGCGACACCTGACCAGAAATAGTTTGCCAGGTGCAGGCCGAAGACGACGCCGACAATCTCGGTCTGGCGTTCGGGCGCCGCCAGCCAGGGATGGATTCTCGGGCCCGCCTTGACCACGATAAGGCCGAAGGCAATCAGGTAGAACGCCATGTCCATCATGTAGCGGGTGTCGAGATACGACATCCACACGCCCGAAATCTGGGCCACCAGCAGGCGCGTCGACATCAGGTAGATCACGACGGGCAGGATAAAGGCCGGCCGGAACCAGCTGAGCACAGAGAGGCCTACGGCCAGGTAGAAACCGAGCGCGACATATTGGGCCGCGCGCGTCGCCGTCTCCGGGTCGGCCAGCGTATAGTCTGGGCGCTCGATCAGCAGCAACACGGTCAGCCCGACCGCCGAGGCGCGCAGGATCGCGCTGAGGAGCGGCACGAACGCGGTATATTTCGTCCGGTAGAAGGCGATCGCGATGGCCAGCATACCCAGCAGGGGCAGGTAGATTTTCGCGCTGTTGGGCACCCAATGTGGATAGAATCGCGGCATCTGGTCCCGGAAGACCGAGAGTGCGACTAGTGTCACCAGCACAAACAGGAGGGTCGGCCCAAACCGGCGCACAGGCCCCTCAGCGCACGCGAGGCGCGGCTGCGCAAAGTCCCAAAATGACAAGATGACGTCCCCCGAATTTCGTTCAGCCCCGGAGAGTGCAAATATCGTGCGGGATTGTCACCCGGATTCGCCTTCCACGACCCCCGCGTGCGCGTTCTCTCGTGACAGCATGTACGCATCCCGCCGCTGGCGAGCTGGGACCAGACCATTGGAGAAGGCGAATTCAGCCCCCATGTTTCCTGCCGGACCGGAATTTCAAAAAGGTGAGCGACATGGCCAGTGGCTGGGCGCGAGATGGCGCCATTCAGCATCAGATCGACGACAGCATCAATGATGCTGTGCAAAACGCGCGGGCGCGCATGCCTGTGGGCGAGAGCGCAACCCATTGCGACGAATGTGAGGAAGCCATTCCCGCGCGGCGCAGGGAAGCGCTGCCGGGCGTGCGCACTTGCGTGACATGCCAGTCCCAGCGCGACAAACGCACCGTCCATTCCGGTATGAATCGCCGCGGCAGCAAGGACAGCCAGCTGCGCTAGGCGACATCCGGGCTTTCGCTCGGCCGGGCTGGCGGTGAGACAGGGATTCGAACCCTGGAGACTATTGCTAGCCTACACACTTTCCAGGCGTGCGCCATCGACCACTCGGCCACCTCACCATCGCTCGCGCGAAGCGAGGCACTTAGCGGATCGCTACCCCGCTCGCAAGACTGTGATTGCCGTTAAGGGGAGGTCGCCCCATATTCGGTCCAGACAAAGGAGACTGCCAGATGTTGTTCTCGAAAAAGCCCGCCACGATCCCGGATGCTGCCAATGCCCTGCCGGGCCGCGCGAACGCCATTCCGACAGCGCGCGACCATTTCGTGTTCCACCGCGAGATTCAGGGCCCGGTGCCGGACGATTTCGCGGCCGCCATTTTCGGTCTTGGCTGTTTCTGGGGTGCCGAACGCAAGTTCTGGCAGCAGGACGGCGTCTGGATCACGGCGGTAGGCTATGCCGGCGGCCCGACCCCGAACCCGACTTATGAAGAAGTCTGTAGCGGCGGCACCGGCCATACGGAGGTCGTGCGCGTCGTGTTCGATCCGGCGAAAATCAGCTATGGCGACCTCGTGAAACTGTTCCTCGAAAGCCACGACCCGACACAGGGCATGCGCCAGGGAAATGATATCGGTTCGCAATACCGTTCGGCGATTTACACCACCTCCGATGCGCAGGCCGAGACCGCCCGCGACATGGCGGCAGCCTATCAGGGCGCGCTGGCCAAAGCCGGCCACAACGCCGCAATCACCACCGAAATCGCGCCGCTCGGACCGTTCTATTATGCCGAGGACTATCACCAGCAATACCTCGCCAAGAACCCGGCAGGCTATTGCAGCATTGGCGGCACAGGCGTGTCCTGCCCGGTCGGATTGTCGGTCTGAGGGACTAGGAGCCGAAATTCATCGAGAACCGCTTGCGGGTCTCGATCATGGTCTGGGCCTTGAACATGGCGTCGGACGCCGTTTGCGCCTTCTGGATCGACGGATCGCCGCGCAGGGCCTCGACGACCTGCGACAGGTGCGAGATGGCTTCCTGGACGATCTTCTGGTCGAATTGCTTTTCAGCGCGCGCCAACAGGGCCCGGCCAAGGTCCATGCGCGCCTGCGAGACAAGCATCGGGTCAGACGTATTGGTCACCGCGTCGAGATGAGCCCGGCGCAGCGAGATCACGCGGTCAAGCGTGCCAAGGTCTCCGGTCGATTCAGCGACATGTACGCCCGAGGCGCAGAAATCAGCTTCGAGTTCGCTGCGCACGACCTGGGACACGGTCTCGCTGTCGGCCAGCATCCGATCGAGCGCCTCGGCGAGCAGTTTCATCTTTTCCGGCCGGAAGGCCTGCGGATTGGCCAGCGCCGGCTGCAGCTTCTTGGCAAGGAGATAGGCCGCGACCTGGGCCACCTGCCCCTCCAGCCCAGACGACCGTCCGGGCAGGCCGATGCTGAACGCGCGCGCTTCGTCGGGCCTGAGGCCGCCGCCGCGCGACAGGCCCTGCACGACCAGGCCATTGTCGCCCTTGTCGACGCGGCTGGCCCAGACCAGCATGTCGGCGTCGGCCGCCGCGAGCCGGCGACGCGCCTGCGCCAGGATTTTCTGGTCAGTATTGCCCGCGATCTGGCCAGTCGCCGCGATGCGGAAAGGCGCGCCGAAATTGAATTCAGCCAGATGGTCGCCCAGCGCCGACATCAACCATTTTCCCGTGCGGCCAGCGCCCGGTCCGGTCGGCCGGGCGAGGAGGATACGGTAACCCGGCTCCTTGGCGCGCCGGAAAGCCCGTGTGCCGGCTGCATTACGCAGGCGGGTCATCAGTGCGCGGACGCCGGACAGGATAAGCAACAGGAGGCCAAAGCAAAGCAGCGCCGCAATCGCGAACCCAAAAGTCGCGAATTCATGGGCGCTGAACACGTTCGTCTCGATCCAGTCTTCTGCCGTCGTGAACCAGCCTGTTTCCAGCATGGCAATTGACCTCTCTTAAGTCTTGGCGATACGAGCCTTGGACTTCTCTGGCAACAGGGAATGACTGTTATTACGGGTGATCCCGCGCTAGCCTCGGCCCTTCGGTCGGCATAGGAGGGCAGGCGACATGGCAGGTTTTGTCACCCGGTTTGCGCCGTCACCGACCGGCCACCTGCATCTTGGACACGCCGCATCAGCCTTTCACGTCTGGGATACGGCACGTGCGGCAGGCGGCAAGGTCCTGTTGCGTATCGAGGATATCGACCAGACGCGCTGCCGTCCGGAATACGAAGCCTCGATCCTGGCAGACCTCGAATGGCTCGGCCTTGACTGGACCGGCCCCGTGCGCCGGCAGTCGGAGCATTTCGACGACTATGCACTCGTCCTCGAAAACCTGAAAGCGCGCGGCCTGATCTATCGCTGTTTCAAAACACGGCGGGAGATTGCCGCTGCCCTGCCGGCGGGCGCCGACCCGGATGAGGCGCCCTATGTCGGCAAGCCCGTCCCGCCCGCCGCGGAATCCGAACGCCTCGCGCGCGGCCATGCCTTTGCCTGGCGCCTGTCGCTGTGCGCCGCCCGAGACGCGCTTGGGGCCCGCTACACGGCCATGGCCTTCACCGAGGAAACGTCAAACGGCGCCCGCATGGCGCCTGCGAACCCATGTGCCTTCGGCGATGTCGTCCTCGCCCGCAAGGACACGCCGGCGAGTTATCACCTGGCCTGCTGTCATGACGATGCCCTACAGGGGGTGACCCATGTCATTCGCGGCGAGGACATTCGCGAGATGACCAGCGTGCATGTCATGCTTCAGGCCCTGATGGACTGGCCGACGCCGATCTACCGGTTCCATCCGCTCCTGCTCGGACCGGACGGGAAAAAGCTGTCAAAACGGACTGGCGACAAGGGGCTCCGCGCCTACAAAGAAGAAGGGATGACACCGGGCGATATTCGCGCCATGACGGCCGCCGCATGACGTCCTCCCTGGAATCCCCCGCCCCCCTTGTCGTCCCCCCGGCCGCGCCCGTCGTGCGCCACTGGATCGGTCCGCTCATGGTATTTGGCGGCGGCGTGTGTATCGGCTTTGCGCCGATCGGATTGCGGCTGGGCCTGGACGATCTCGGGCCACAGGCGATTGCCTTCTGGCGCTACCTGTTCGCGGCCCCCGTCCTGCTCGCGCTGGTTGTCCTGATCGAACGACGGGCACCGCGCCCGCCCAACCGTTTCGTCCTGATGGCTGGCACGTTCTTCACGCTCGACATGGCCCTGTGGCACTGGAGCCTGACCTTGACCACCGTGTCGAACGCCACGTTCATCGTAAATCTCGGCAACATCTCGGTCGGCTTCATGGCCTGGCTGTTCCTGAAGGAGCGTCCGACAAACAAATGGTTCGTGGCCGTCGTGCTGGCCGTACTCGGCGCCGCCGTACTATCGCTCGGCGGTGAGGTCGGCGGCAAGGGCGATATACGCGGCGACATGCTGGCGCTGGCGGCCGCCTTGCTCGTGTCGGGCTACATGCTCTGTTCAAAACTCGCCCGGCGAACGCTTGGCGGCCTCGAGACCATTTTCTGGCTGACACTTGTCGAAATATGTATCGCAAGCCTCATCGTCGCCCTGTCCGGCGAAAGCTTCCTGCCCGAAAACCTCGGCGGATTCCGGGCGCCGCTCTTTCTCGCACTGATCGTGCAAGTAATGGGACAGGGACTGATCATTACCGGTCTCGGGCGTACGCCCGCCGCGATTGCCGGCGTCGTGGTGATCGTGCAGCCGGTTGTTGCCGCAGCCATTTCCTGGAGCCTGTTCGACGAGCCTCTCACCGCGCTCCAGGCCGCTGGCGCCGGCGCCATTCTCGCAGCTGTCTGGCTGTCCCAACGCGGAAAACCGGTGCCCATCGACTGAATTCTCACCGACTGCATCGAAACTGCCACAAAACTCGTCTATCATCCTGGCAAATGAATCGTTCGGGAATCCACGACATGCGCACATCCATCGCCGCCCTTCTGACGGGCCTTGCCCTCGTTTCCACAGCCTGCACCACGACCGAAGCAGTCACGCCCGTCGTGCCAGAATCGCTGACCGTGGAGACGCCGCCCGCGCCGCTGCGCCCCGGCCTCCTGCCGCAACAGTCCGGCGACAGCTACTATCAGTCTGCTGCCGCTGCCGTGCAGGCGCGGATCGACCAACGCGGCGTGAAACCGGCGAAAAACGTGATCCTCTTCATCGGCGACGGCATGAGTATCCCGACCATCACTGCCGCCCGCATCTATGCCGGCCAGAAACGCGGCGTGGACGGAGAATCCTACATGCTGACAATGGACACGCTGCCCCACATGGCGCTGTCGAAAACCTATAGCCATGACTTCCAGGTCGCCGACTCCGCTTCGACGGCCACCGCGATGGTCACCGGCGCCAAGGTCAACTCGGGCACCGTGGGCGTGTTGAAGGGCGCGAACCGCAGCAACTGCGCCAGCACCGAGGGCAACCGCACCGATTCCCTGTTCGACCTCGCTGAGCGCGAAGGCCTCGCTACCGGCATCGTCTCCACCGCCCGCATCACCCATGCCACGCCCGCCGCGACCTATTCAGAAACACCCAACCGCGACTGGGAATCCGATGCCGACCTCAAGGGCGGCGAAGCCGGTGACTGCAAGGACATCGCCCGCCAGTTGATCGAATGGCCCGAGGGCGACGGGTTCGAGGTCGCCATGGGCGGCGGACGGACCGAATTCCTGACCTCGGACGAAGCCGACCCCGAGGACGAAGGCAAGACTGGCAACCGCAAGGATGGCCGTGACCTCGCCGCCGAATGGACTGCCAAGGGGCCTGACCACATATACATTACCGACAAGGCCGGATTCGACGCCGTCGACTTTGCGTCCGATGCCAGGGTGCTCGGCCTGTTCGAAGGCTCGCACCTGGAATTTGAAATGGACCGGGCCGCAGATACGGCCGGAGAGCCATCCCTGATCGATCTGACCCGGGCGGCGATCACCCGCCTGTCGCAAGATCCGGACGGCTTTGTCCTGATGGTTGAAGGCGGCCGGATCGACCACGCCCATCATGGCGTCAACGCCGCCCGCGCTGTGGACGAGACGGACACGTTCGACCAGGCCGTCGCTGCTGCGCTCGACATGACCGATGCCGAGGACACGCTGATTATCGTCACGGCCGACCATTCCCATACGATGACGATTTCCGGCTACCCGATGCGCGGCAATCCGATCCTCGGCAAGGTCAATGCCGGACTTGAAGGCGGCGAGCTGAAAGGCTTGGACGGCAAGCCCTACACGACACTGTCCTATGCCAGCGGCCAGACCGCCTGCCACATGAAGGACGGTGAGCCCGACTGCACCCGCGAAGACCTCTCCGATGTCGACACGACGGACCCGGATTTCCAGCAGCCCTCGCTCGTCTTCTTGGGCTCTGAAACCCATGGCGGCGACGATGTCGCCATCTTCGCCACCGGCCCCGGCTCGGAACTCGTGTCCGGCGTGATGGAGCAGAACGAGATCTTTCATGTCATGGGCCGCGCCAGCGGTCTGGTCGCCACGGAGTAGACGCGCGTGCCGAAAATCGATCTCGCCAAGGTGCCGGTCCGGACTGGCACCAACTATCCCGATCCCCACGCCGCTGCCGTCAGGGACCGCCAGTGGCAGGGCATCGGCGATGCCGGCTTCCTGACCGCGCTCGGCGTCAATCTCTGCACGATTCCGCCGGGCGTCTGGTCGAGCCAGATGCACGTCCACACGCATGAAGACGAGTTCGTCATCGTGCTGTCTGGCACAGCGCGGGTCGTGACCGATTGCGGCGACTACACGCTGGGTCCGGGCGACATGGCGGCGTTCCCGGCCGACGGTGAAGCGCACCACCTGCGCAATGAGGGCACCGAGCCACTCGTCTTCCTCGTCGCCAGCAGCCGCGATTCCCAGGATGGCTGCGTCTGTCCTGGCATCGATATGAAAGTCGGGCCCGACAACATTTACCTCCACGAGGACGGCACGCCTTATTGATCCGATCCGCCGGGCTTACGTTGGGGCCGGGCTGTTCAAGGTCCTGTCTCTGCGCAATGATGACGTTTGAGACCGCAGCGCCAGCGAACGAGCGCGCGGCCCACCCGGAGGAACACCCATGAAAGCTGCTGTCATGCGCGCGCCCAATGCGCCGCTCTCGATCGAAGAGGTCACGATATCTAAGCCCGGCCCGCGTGAAGTCCTCGTGCGCCTGAAAGCGGTGGGTGTCTGCCATTCCGACGTGCACTTCTGGGACGGGGCCTTCCCGACCGAGATGCCGGTCATCCTCGGGCATGAAAGCGCCGGGATCGTCGAACAGGTTGGCTCCATGGTCAGCGCCGTGAAGCCCGGCGACCATGTCGTGTCGATCCTGTCGCCCTTCTGCGGCAACTGCGAGTTCTGCCTGACCGGCCACATGTCGGTTTGTCACACCGTGAATGGCGAACAGTTCAAGCGCGCGCCGACGGAGGCCCCGCGCCTGTCGATCGGCAAGGAAAAGGTTTCGCAATTCCTCAATCTCTCCTCCTTTGCCGAACAGATACTCGTGCACGAGAACACGCTCTGCGTGATCGACAAGGAGATGCCAATGGACCGCGCCTGCCTGATCGGCTGCGGCGTGATTACCGGCGTCGGATCGGTCTTCCATGCCGCAAAGGTCGAGCCGGGCTCGACCGTGGCCATACTCGGCTGCGGCGGGGTCGGCCTGTCGGCCATCAATGGCGCGGCGATAGCTGGCGCCTCGCGCATCATCGCGGTCGATCTCTCGGACGAGAAATTGGCCATGGCGAAGAAATTCGGCGCCACCGATTTCGTCAATCCGAAGAACGGCGACCCGGTCGCACAGGTCAAGGACCTGACAAATGGCGGCGTGCACTATGCCTTCGATTGCGTCGGCCTCAAGCTGACGGCCGAGCAGGGCTATATGATGATGCGCCCACGCGGCCTGATGACGGTGATCGGCATGATCCCGCCCGGCGTGAATATCGAGATCCCCGGCATCGAGCTTCTGGTGACCGAAAAACGCCTTCAGGGCGCCATCATGGGCTCCAACCGGTTCCGGATCGATTTCCCGCGCCTCGTCACCCTCTATCAGCAGGGCCGCCTGCATTTGGACGATCTCGTCTCCGACCGTATCGGTCTCGACGGCCTCACCGGCGCGCTACAGAACCTGAAGGACAACAAGGGATCGGTCGCCCGGCAGGTTGTCGTATTTGACTGATCGTCCGACAACGGGCAGTCACACCGATGTCGCCGCCGCCTCGCATGGCGGCAACGTCCGTGTGACTGCTTGAAAATGGGAACGAAGTACGTGCCAGGCCATTTTCTAGATATGAAACAAGCGCCTCAAATCCTGATTGTCGAAGATGAAATCCTGATCGCAATGGATCTCGAAGACATGGTCGCCGAAATGGGCGGCAAAGCGATTGCGTCTGCACACAATATCCAGACGGCCATGAAGATGGCCGAATCCATCGAAGCGGACGCAGCCATTCTTGACGTCGATGTCGCCGGGCAGCTTGTCTTCCCGGTCGCCGACATCCTGGAAGCCCGGGGTATCCCGTTCCTCTTCAATACCGGTCATTCGGCCGAACACGCGCTGCGGGCCCGCTATGCCTCAGCCCCGATCTGCCGCAAGCCGACCCTGCCCCGGCAGCTGAAAAAGGCCCTGCAGGCTTTGCTGACACCGCCCAGCCTGACTGCCCCGACCTAGTCCCGCAGCAGTTCGTTGACGCCGGTCTTCGACCGCGTCTGCGCATCGACGGTTTTCACAATCACCGCGCAAGCTAGGCTTGGCCCGCCATTCTTGTCCGGCAGCGTGCCCGGTACGACGACGGAATAGGGCGGCACA
>NZ_JBDNGN010000161.1:0-6262 GCF_041689225.1 Hyphomonas sp.
CAATACACGCAGCGGAAGTTGCAGCGGTCCGTGACCGAGATGCGCAGGTCGCGCAATGGACGTTTCAGCGTATCAGTGATCAAGCCGACGGGGGCTTTAAGATTTGACGGGATGGCCGCCACCCCTTTGGAATAGCGGTTCTCGGCAATAGGGATAATTTTTTCGATCATGGGATCACTCTTGTCCTCATTGGGCGCGAGACGTTGAGCCCAAATGTGTAATGTTGATTGGATGCCGAACCGCTTAAGCATATGACAAGTGAGCACCTCTCTGCGCCCCACCGTGAACTGCGGCCCTCGAATTCCCTGGGCAAACGTGCAGATCGCCTTGCAAGGTGGGGTAGCGTCGCGCGAGGACGCGCGACGCTGAATGGATTTGCCCCCGGGAGCGTCAAGCCATCGGCGCGCTGCCTGGCAGAACTTACGTGGCCGCCTGGAACCCGACCTTTCCGTGGGTCCCGTCGCAGAACGGCTTGTTTCCGGATTGGCCGCAGCGGCAGAGGGCGTAGCCATTCTCGGATTTCGGGAACGGATTGCCGGCCGTGTCGAACAGCTGGATGTCTCCCTTCACGATGTAGGGGCCATGCGCCTTCACGGTGATCTTGACGTTCGTCATCTCTTCTCCTCCTGTAGTTTCTGTGGGCAGTCCGCCCGATCTGTGCGGCATGAGCCCGGGAAGGCCCCCGAGCAATCCGGAGATGGAGGGCGCACGCGTTTGGCTGCGGACCCTGCTCTCGTCCTGCCATCGTGGTGGCGGGGGAGATCTCGATCGACATCATCTCTTCCCCCTCACAATAGGCCAAGCTGCAGTTGGGCGGCCTCAGACATGCGGCTCTGGTCCCAGGCCGGCTCCCAGACGATCTCGATGTCGACGTCGGTGACGCCGGCCACCCCCTGCACCTTGCGGCACGCGTCTGCCTTGAGCACATCGCCCATCCCACAGCCGGGCGCTGTCATCGACATCTTGATCTCGACCCGATGGCCACCGTCCGCGAGCGGGTGCGCTTCGCAGACGTAGATCAGGCCGAGGTCCACCACGTTGACCGGGATTTCCGGATCGAACACGGTCTTTAGCTGCTCGATCACTTTCTCCAGACTAAACGGCCCCGCTTCCCCCGGTGCTTCTTGCTCCGGCGCGTCCTGAAGCCCTAGCGCGTCGGCATCGAGAGAGGCGACCCGCACCAGATATCCCATCTCGGTCCTGACGGTGAAGCTGCCACCCAGCGCCTGCGTCACTACGATGGCGTCACCTTGCGCAAGCGTTAGCTTCTCTCCGCTCGGGATCATCGCTACCTCACACTCCCGCTTGAGCTCGACGCGAACCTCGTGCTTGCTCGAGCGTCGGTCGCGTGTGCTGGTCAGTACCCCTGTGAACGACCGGTTGTCAGGCGTATCGAGAATGGTTGGCACGCCCGTCAGCAGTTGCGTCCGGATGGCCGTTCCGATTGCCGATTTCAGTTCCGACCATGAGGCGCTGGGCTCCTTTCCGACTGTCACCACGTTGTCGGTCACCAGCACATTGGCAACACCAGGAAGCGCGAACAAGCGCTCGACCAGTGGCGAGCCAATAGCCCGCTCCTTGTTGTCGAAGAAGAACGGACCACCGGGATACACGGTCTGGCTCACCGTGAACTTGCACGTGTCGGGGTCGGCGAGCAATGTCTCGGCGCGGATCGTGATCGCCGGGTCGACCGGCACGATCTCAGACATCTTCGGCGACCCCAGCCGCGCGGCTCGCACCAAGCGCCCGCAGGTGCTTGAAGGTGTCAATCCCGGTGCTGTGGCCGTCGTTCCAGGCGATCGAGATGGCGTAATTGCCCACGCTGACGATCGTGCGTGGGGTTATGTCCGCTCGCACGCTCTTTGGATCCAACAGCGGGAGTCCGCTCATCTCATCCCTGCACAGGGCACAACGGCAGTTCAGCCGAAGGTCGCGGACGTCGAAGTCCTGCCGCTGGCCGTCCTCCCAGAGCACGGACAGCGTCCGCGCATCACGCTGGCGGAAGCCAATCGCGGTCGTTTGCGAGCCCGACGGGCGTCCGGCGCTCTCCGCCCAGGCCGGCGCGCCTGCATTGGTTTCCCAAGTCCACGTGAACTGCTTCAGCGCCGAAGTTGATTGTGCCTGGAGTCGGCCATCCAGTTCGGCGGCAATCGCGCCGTACACCTGGGCCGCGAACGAGTTTGGCTTCTCGAGCACCAATGGTTGCCCTTGGTCCCCGCAAGTGACGATGTCGGGGTCGAGAGGAATCGTACCCAGGAACGGGATGCCGAGCTCCCGGCTCATTCGCTCGCCGCCGCCGCCGTGGAAGATGTCCGTACCCTTTCCGCAGTGGGGACAGGTGAAGGTGCTCATGTTCTCGACGATGCCAAGGATGGGGGTGTGCACGGTCTGGAACATCCGCAATCCGCGGCGGGCGATCTTGAGGCTCACGTCCTGCGGCGTTGTGACGATGATCGCGCCAGATAGAGGAACGCTTTGGGCCAAGGTAAGCTGGGTGTCGCCAGTCCCCGGTGGGAGGTCGAGAATCAAATAGTCCAGCTGTCCCCAGTGCACCGAGCCGACGAACATTTTCAGGAACTTGCTAACCATCGGTCCACGCAAGATGGCCGGCTTGTCGTCGCCAGATAACATGCCCATCGATATGGTCTTCAGGCCGTACCGCTCCGCGGGGGTAATCATCTCGCCCGCGTCGAACCCGGGCGGCTGGTCGGTGGTAAGTCCCAGCATCCCCGGGATGCTTGGCCCCAGGACGTCCGCGTCCAGGAGCCCGATCCGGTACCCCATACGTTGCAGCGCGAACGCGAGATTCACGCTGACAGTGGACTTTCCAACCCCGCCCTTGCCGCTGCCTACTGCGATGATATGTCTGATTCCGGGCAGCTTTTCAGGACCGGTGGTTTGCATGTTTCAGGTTCCTTTTGTTGTTGCCGCGCTGCGACACGTTCCTATACCGCTACTTCGATGTCGGTTGTTCGAGCCTTTCCTGACGAAACTGATACGCGAGCCATTTGGGTGTGAGTTGGCATCGCTTCGAAACTATTGCTGTGCCAATATAGTTTGTCAACGCTATTATCTAGGCATAACCAATGGAGCTAGAAATGGATAGTCGCGTCATCGCGGAGCTGGTCTTGCACTTGGGGCGCATGGCGTCCCGCGAGGCGCTGGTGGAGGGGCTGACCGCGGCGCAGTGGGCAGTGCTCAGATACTTCGCGCGGGCCAACCGCTTCTCGCGACCCCCGTCCGCCTTCGCCGCTTTCCATGGCACGACCCGGGGCACGGCGTCGCAGACGATCAAAAGCCTCGAAAGCCTCGACTATCTTCCTGTGGTAAGGAGCGGCTCGGCCGCATTTCGAAGGCCGGGCAGGCTGACATTCGTAGGCTGCTGATTATCGGCGCGATGTCGCGTCTGAACTGGTTGGGCCGTAAATCGATCCCGGATGGCTCGTGGCGATTGCACTGGCCAATAAAATAGCGCGGACGATCTGGGCGTTGATGAAAAAGAACGAGGATTATCAAGTTTCGGCGCAGACCGTGGCGGCATGATTTACATGTAGCAAAATCTGCCTGACGTCGGATAAAAAAGAGGGGGGGGGTGAGAAGGCGAAGACCCGCATGGGCAAAATGATCGAAAAGATCTGGATCAGGAAAACCAGGTGAATAACGAGAGCATTGCAGCTCGATGGTTAGATTTGGACTTGATCCGCAGATCACCATACCGGCCAGCGGCTTCAGACATGCCGCGTTCAAAGGCCTGACAGAAGACCGAACTTGATCAAATACTCGTCGGATAAAAATCTTCTTGCATCAAAGGCGGCAACCACAGAAGTTATTCAGTATCGAAGTAAAGCCGTGATAGTATGGATTCAAAACTATATACTTGTCAATATGGGTGAGAAATGCTATTTATTCCCATGAATCTATAAGGGAGGACGGAGTCTCAAATGAACAGCAGCACTATCACCGAACAGCTCATTCACCTCGGACGAATTGCGTCAGGTGATGGCCTCGTGGAGGGGCTGACGCCGGGCCAGTGGGCTATTTTGAGATACTTCGCCCACGCAAATCGTTTTTCGCAGACTCCGTCTGCGTTTGCTGCGTTTCACGGCATAACCCGCGGCACGGCCTCCCAGGCTATCAAGAGCCTGGTGACGCAGGGTTATTTGCATCAGGCCCGATCCAAGGCCGACGGACGCAGTGTGCGATTGGGCTTGACGAATAAGGCCCGGGCCATATTCATCAACGATCCAATCGAAGTCCTGGTCGAGGCGATGGAGGCTTTACCTCCAGGTGTCCGGGGAGATTTTTCCAGTATTCTACAGCGCATGCTGGGGCGCGTCGCCCTTGCGACGGGCAAGCCGCATTTCGGCGTTTGCGAAAGCTGTGCGCATTTTGCTGACGGCGGCGGCGGCTGTGAAGAAGGCCGACCCACCCATCTATGCACGTTCCAGAACGAACCGCTCATGGAAGAAGATCTGGACGGGCTGTGCATCGATTTCACTCCGGAAAAGCCTGGGCCCAAAGTTGGGACCGGCTTGCGATGACCCATCCCTCCGCAGCAATCGTAAGCATTGTTGATCGTGATGTCGTGATCAACGCCGAGGCGCGGGCACCCAAACTGGGCCTTGCCGTCGAATCCTTGAAAGAGGATATGGCCAACGGCCCTGTTACCGACGTCGCAGAGACCGGCGTTAACGAAGACGAGGGGCGCACACGTCTTACTTTCCGCTACCGTGCGCATGTCAGGCGCGTCGCGATCGAAACTGGTGGAGGGTTGATCGAGGACTCCGGGCCCTTCGTCAAGCCAAAGCCTACAAGGGATCGGTTCGGCTTGCTCGAACTGGAGAGGGATGCGCCGTGATACTCGTGCCCGCAGGCGGTTTGTCGACGACAGTTCCGGGGTTGGCCCAACGGGTTCGAACCTATCTTCAACAAATCGCGGAAGCTTTTGAGTATTTGATGGAGGAAGACGCGGGAGACGGCCAGCCTTTCATCGCCGCGCTTGTGATTAGCAAAGCACGGGCCGGACTGTCGGCGCCTGGCTTTTTCGATGTAGCACACCGGCTCGGGCGCTTTGTCGGCAATCCTTCGGGGCCGGAGGCATCGGCGTTTCACGGAGCAGCGTTCGCCACGACGGCCGCATTCTGGGCCGCCGCCGCCGCAGAAACAGCTGAGAGGGACATCGCATGACTTCTTCCATCTCAGAACTCGGGAAAGGATCTCACGTGCACCCCGTATCCAATCGCGCCGAGACAGATCAGCGGCCGCACGTGGTCATTGTCGGCGCCGGGTTCGGCGGGCTCACGGTCGCAAAGAATCTCGCCAGAACGCCTGTGGACGTCACACTGATCGACCGTGAGAATCATCATCTCTTTCAGCCGCTGCTCTATCAAGTGGCAACGGCTGGGCTGTCGCCGGCGGACATCGCCTGGCCCATTCGCGGACTTGTCCGTCAGCAGAAGAACACGCGCGTCCAGATGGGCGAGGTCACCGGTGTCGACAAGGTTCGAAAGCGAATCCTCTTGGGAGATTGCGAGATCGGCTACGACATTCTTGTTCTCGCGACCGGCGCGACCCACGGCTATTTTGGCAACGACGACTGGGCCGCTCATGCGCCAGGACTGAAGGTGATCGACGACGCCACTGAGATCCGCCGTCGGCTGCTCCTGGCGTTCGAGCGCGCCGAAGTGGAACATGATGCGGAGAAGCGCCGTCGCCTCCTGACGATCGTCATCGTTGGCGGAGGACCGACTGGGGTCGAAATGGCTGGTGCCGTGGTGGAACTTGCGCGCAAGACGCTGGCGGCTGACTTCCGCGCCATCAATCCAGAAGAAACCCGTGTGGTGCTGGTTGAGGCTGGCCCCAGAGTGCTTCCGGGGTTTCCGGAGCCTCTGTCAAGCTACGCCGCCAACGCGCTTACGGAGCTGGGAGTCGAGGTCCAGTTGGGACGCCCGGTCACCAAATGCGACGCCGACGGTGTTGTGGTAGGCGATGAGCGCGTGATGGCTAAAACGGCAATCTGGGCCGCAGGCGTAACGGCTTCACCGGCGGCAGTCTGGTTGGGATTGGAAGGCGATCGTGCGGGGCGGGTCCGCATCGGGTCAGGCCTTAAACCAACTGATATAGATGATATCTACGTCATCGGTGACACGGCGCTCGCCCATAATGCGGCTGGCGCGCAGCTGCCCGGTATCGCCCCCGTTGCCAAGCAACAAGGCACCTATGTTGCCAATGCGATCAAGGCGCAAGTCTCCGGGAAGGCCGC
>NZ_JBDNGN010000162.1:0-4267 GCF_041689225.1 Hyphomonas sp.
GCCTGACATGCATTGTGGCCCGAGAGGCTGGATTCGGGTTCAAATTGTGCTTCCTTGGTCCAGTTGGTGCTAAAGATGGCGTGCGCCCTGTACGCCCGGAAAAGCTGCCGGCCAGTCCTGATATCGTCCCTGGTGTCAGTCTGATGGCACAGCGGGGTTCGGGCTATGCGGGCGTTGGTCTCCTGGACGCGGTCTGCCTGCCAGATGGGCTTGCGGTCAGGCTTCGTCCATCCGGCATGCGTAAGGTCTCGGACACGATTCTTGTGCTGGAAGCTGCGGACCCTGACTGCGACGTTCGAGCGGAGACGTGTCTCGAAATCTCGGGCGGCGTGATGGTTGTCGAGACTCGCGTTTTCAATGACGGATCCAATATCGTGGACGTGCATCGTTGCGCCGCAGGCTTGTTGCCGCTTGATGACTGGAGCACTGACGCAATCACTTCCTACGGAGCATGGGCCCGGGAAGGGCATACCTCCCGGGTTCCTATTGATGCGGGACGCGTCCAATCCGTGTCGCGACTGGGTCGGACTGGCTTTGACGGCTCCCCCTCTATGCTCGTTTGCGAAAGCTCCGCCAGTCCTCGCCATGGACGTGCGATCGCGGCGCATCTCGCCTGGAGCGGTAGTCACTCCATCAGCGTGGAACGTTTGCCTGATGGCTCAACAGAGCTATGTGCAGAACCCATCTACGAGCCGGGTGAAATCCAACTTGCTCCCGGCGAACAAGTCGTGACCCCGAAACTGTTAGTCGCGGTGTCAGAAAATGGATTCGATGAACTGAGCGACCGGCTGCATGCGTTCGCGCGCTCTCAGTCGCGTGTTGTGCCCAGGTCGGTGCATTTCAACACATGGGAGGCTCGATACTTCGATTTCGATGAGGCATCCCTCGTCGAGCTCGCGGCGCAGGCCGCCGCGCTCGGCGCCGAGCGATTTGTTCTGGACGACGGCTGGTTCATCGGACGACGGGATGACACTAGCAGCCTTGGAGATTGGGAACCGGACGCAGATCGGTTCCCGCAAGGGCTTGGTCCGCTAATCCGCAATGTCCACAGCCTTGGAATGACTTTTGGCCTTTGGGTCGAACCGGAAATGGTGAGCCGCAAGAGCGCGCTCTATCGCGCGCATCCTGAATGGGTTTTGGGGTATCCCGATTCCGAAGTACCAACCGGGCGCAATCAACTAGTTCTGGATCTGTCAAATCCGGATGTACGAGACTATCTGTTCGGGGCCCTTGCCGAATGCCTGGATCTTGGCGGCATCGAGTACCTCAAATGGGATTGCAATCGTGAACTCTATCCGGCTGCAATCAACGGACGTGGCCGTGCAACGTCCCAGACGCTTGGTGTCTACGCGCTGATGGACCGACTGCAGGCGCGGTTCCCTGAGCTTGAAATAGAAAGCTGCGCCAGTGGTGGTGGCCGGATCGATTTTGGCATTCTCCCGCGCGTGACGCGGTTCTGGGCAAGTGATGCTACAGACGCGCTGGATCGCATCCGGATCAACCAGGACCTTTCCCGGTACATACCGGTCGAGATGATTGGATCGCATGTCGGGCCATCCCCGAACCACATTACGGGCCGGACGTTCTCCATGCGCTTTCGTGCACTGGTTTCCATGTTCGGGCATTTCGGGCTTGAGCTTGACCCGTCTGCTTTGTCGGAAAAGGACAAGACAGCGCTTGTGGTAGCCATCAAAGCACACAAACGGTTTCGGGGTTGGATGCATTCCGGACGTATCAGAACGCTGCCGGTGACCGACAAACACCTCAACGTGACTATGGTGGAATCGAAAGACGCTGAACACATTCTCGTTCGTGTCCTGAGAACGGGAATGTCTGCCCGGCCGTTGCATGCCCGGATAGCCCTGCCAGGGCTTGAATCAAGTTGCGTCTACGCTGTTTCAGAAGTGGCCTTTGATGGTGGCCCCGACACCGGTATCGGCAGTTTTTCCGCTGAAGGCCTAGCCTGGTCTGGATTGGACATGGATCCTAAAAAGCCCAACCAAGGGCGTCTATTCTACCTTAACCGCCTGGAGACCGTACGGACATGAAGCTAGGCGTTTGCTACTATCCTGAGCACTGGCCAGAGGCAGACTGGGCGGATGACGCGCGGCGCATGAAGGCGCTGGGCCTTGAACTGGTCCGCATCGGAGAGTTTGCCTGGTCGAGGATTGAGCCTTCGCCGGGTGAGTATGACTGGTCCTGGCTCGACCGCGCTATTTCAACACTGAATGCCGAAGGTCTCAGAATTATTCTCTGTACGCCCACAGCCACGCCGCCCAAGTGGTTGGTGGACCAATATCCCGATATTATTCCCTGGGATGCAAACGGTCGCCTGAAAAAATTCGGATCGCGGCGACATTATTGTTTCTCATCTCCAACTTACCGCCGGGAGAGCGCGCGGATTACCGAGGCGTTGGCGCGCCGTTTTGGCGACCACCCGGCGGTGGTAATGTGGCAGACGGACAATGAATACGGCCACCATGGAACGCATGAGAGTTTTTCTCCGGATGCGGCAAGGTCGTTCCGACTGTGGCTGCAATGCAGGTATGAATCGATCAATGCCCTCAACACGGCGTGGGGGACCGTTTTCTGGTCGCAGGACTATCGGTCATTCGATGAGGTCGATCCGCCGAACGCGACGGTCACAGAAGCCAATCCATCTCACCGTCTGGACTACCGACGCTTCTCCAGTGATGAAATCTGCGAGTTCAACAGGGAGCAGGTAGACATCCTGCGTCGCCACAGTCCGGGGCGACAGATTGCTCATAACTACATTGGCGATTTCACCAAGCTGGATCATCACGCAATTGGCGCATCGCTCGATGTCGCTGCCTGGGACAGCTACCCGATTGGTCTGCTGAGCGAGGGCGATGACAACGAGGCCGACAAAGCCCATTGGCTTTGCTACGGGCACCCGGACTTCGCCGCGTTCAATCATGATGTATTCCGGCACTGTTCGCCCCAATGGGGCGTTATGGAGCAGCAGCCGGGCCCTGTGAACTGGGCCACCCATAATGCGGCGCCTGCGCCTGGCATGGTACGTCTATGGACCTGGGAGGCGTTCGCGCACGGGGCCGCGTTCGTCAGCTATTTCCGATGGCGGCAAGTGCCATTCGGCCAGGAGCAGATGCATGCGGCACTTCTGACGCCAGACCGGCAGGATGCGCGAGCTCTTGTGGAAATTGCCCAAGTTGCAGGCGAGCTAGGCGCAATCGGAAAGTTGGAATCAACATCTACGCGTGTTGCGATTGTCCTCGACTATCCAAGCCTTTGGCAACATGAGATCCAGCCGCAGGGGCGAGCGGGCTCGGTGCTTGAAATGGCGCGTACGCTCTACTCTTGTTGCCGACAATTGGGGCTGGATGTGGACGTCGTTCCGCAAGGTGCCGACTTTGAACCTTATGGACTCGTCATCTTGCCGAGTGTTTCGATCCTGGATGCTGGGATGTGTGAGCGGTTGCGCGAGAGTGGTGCGACTGTGCTGGCGACGCCTCTCACAGGGTCGCGGACCGGCGTTGGCCACATCCCAATGAGCCTGGCTCCCGGTCCGTTTTCGGACCTGTTGCCTATGCAGGTGGGTGTATTCGAAAGCCTTCCGCCATTTGCAAAACCTCGCGTGATGGCCGGTGGTCAATTGTTTGATGGCTCGCTCTGGCGGGAGTCTGTGAAGAGTACGGCGGAACCGGTGGCGCTTTTCGAAAATGGCGAACCGGCCTGGCTTCGAAATGGACAGGTGCATTATCTGGCTTGCTGGCCGGGCGAACTGCTCTTGATGTATGTGCTTCGTCAGCTCTGTCAGGAGGCGAAACTGGAGGTTCGCGAGATCGGTCGTGATATTCGTCTTCGTCGCGCCGGGAATATCCAGTTTGCTTTCAATTACGGCCGGGACGTCATTGACCTCAGATTTGTCGGTGCGCCGGAGGCAGATGAGGATTACCTGATCGGCGCGCGAGAGATCGGAGGCGCCGGAGTGGCTGCCTGGCGCATATAACTTTGGTCTCTCGTACGTCACGTGGCGGGCTAGCTGGCGGGGTTGGCTAAAGACCAAATCAATACCGCACCTATATTGCAATGCATTATCAGAAGTGTCTGGCGGTGGTGTCAGGCTAGTGCGAACCAGTCTCCGTTATTCGCGGCAAAGCGAGTACTAGGCGACGAGAGCGTCGCGCCACTCGCGAAGCGCGACGTCTCGTCTTTGTTTGAATCGTGTACGGGAGTTGACGTGCCTTTCGAGGTTGAAGTGATTGTACACTGACGAATGGATGGA